>NZ_KV815579.1:50710-80268 GCF_001814285.1 Enterococcus sp. HMSC076E04
ATGATAAAGATGTTGATAAAGAAACAGGTGCGATACAAAAATCCCATAAACACGGGGCACTGTTCTTTGATAGTTTAAAAAGTTATTCGCAAGTCTCAGATTTAATCAGCGAAAATTTGAATGCCCTAAAACATGTTGAACCAGTTCATTCACCAAAAGGAATGTACGATTATTTTATACATGCACAATCACCAGATAAGGCACCTTATAACATTGATGATATCGAGAGCGGTTCGGGGTTTGATATTGCAAAATTTTTGATGGAGCAAGAAAGTGGAACATTTTTGAACACAGTCATTGATATTATTGAGGAACAAGATTTCACTAATTTTGATTCTCTTGTTAGCTATGCAAGGAAAAACAACGCCCTGTTATTAAGTTTAATAGTCGATAAGACCTATTTCTTTGCTAGATTACTTGATTCAAGAAAGTTTCGGAAGGAAAGAAATAGCACAAGAAAAGCAACGAAGCGTGTAGGTGCTGAAGATGAATAAAGAAATGGTAAGTTGGCAAGATTTAGAACACTTGGGCTTTCCACCCTACACAGCGAAAAGTATCATTCGACAAGGTAAGGCATATATGGTACAACAAGGATATGAGTTTTATCAAGGGAAGCGGGTGTCCGTTATTCCTTTGAAGGCGGTAAAATCCGTTATCGGTGATATTGAATTGTCATCAGAAGCGGAGGAATAAAAATTGCCAACAACACAATATGCAGGTGTATTTACTGATGATAAGGGGCAGTTTTACTACGAAGCCAGTCTTGGTTTCGACCTTATCACAGGGAAACGCATTAAGAAAAAAGCACGCAAAAATCAGAATGGAAAACGTTTCTTATCGGCAAGAGATGCTTACAAAGAATTAACTTGTGTTCGCAGTGAGTTCTTTCAAACAAATGGCTACTCAAACTATGATATGACCTTTGAGCAATTCATGAATGATGTGTATTTGCCTTTTTATGAAACGGATGTGCTTGAACAGACTTATCAGAGCCGAAAACCAATGCTAAAAATCATCATGAACCGATTCGGAAAAAAACAGCTTCGAGCGATCACCGTTCAGGATGTACAGCATTTCCGCACGTGGCTCTTATCAAAACGGCGAGGTGGTGCAAACTATTCAAACGGTTATGCAAGTCTGATGTTTTCAACTTTGAAGAAAATTTTAGGAATGGCGGTTAGTTTGCAATATCTGGAAACCAATGTTGCCATGAAAGTGAAAGCAATTCCTAAAGGCAAAGCACAAGTAGCGTACTGGACTAAACAAGATTTTGAAAAGGTCATCAATCAAATTTGCCTTGATAGTTTGTATGAACACCTTTGCTTTGTTATGCTGTGGGTTTACTTTAATACTGGTGTTCGTGTCAATGAAGGAACATCGCTCTGGTGGAATGATGTTGATTTCAAGAAAAAAACATTACGTGTAACGCATATGTTGATACTTGAAAGTAAAACAAACTGGCAACGGCAATCTTACATAAAAACAGAAGCAGGTAGTCGCATTATTAGCCTTGATGATGATACGATTGAAATTTTGAAAACGTGGAAAAAACGACAAGCAGAAGAAATCGGCAATCTTGATTTCATATTTAGCTATGATGGTAACCCAATGATTAAGTCAACCATTGCCCGCATTGTCAAGCGGTACGCAAACATTGCAGGCGTTCCAGAAATCGAAGCAAAAGGACTTCGCCACAGTCACGCAAGCTATCTCATTAACGAATTTAATGTATCGGTTCTGATACTTTCAAAACGTCTTGGTCATTCAAGCCCAGAAATTACGTTGAAACACTATTCGCATATGTATTCAGGCATAGACCAAGAAATTGCACAAGTTATGAATGGAAATATCAAAATTGAAACAGCAAAAAAAAGCAACGTCGTATTTAATGGAAATCAGGCAGTGAAAAAGTAACTGTCTCCAACACTGTCTCCAAAATAAAATGACCACTCATAAACGTTGATATAAAAGGTTTTGTAGAACCCAAGTTCTACATTGAGTGGGAATAAGAAACAACACGCTAGAAAGCCTATGTTATAGGATTTCTAGCGTGTTTCTTTTGGGGTGGTCACATTTTGGTCACACTTGTGTTCGTTGTTCCTTTTTTTATCTGTCGTAAATTGATTCTTAGTTTCAGGTGTCAGATTGCTTTTAGAAAAATTAATTTGGATAGATCCAGTCAAATCATTCGCTATCTCTCTCAATGAATTGGGATACAAATGACCATAAGTTCCTAAAGTCGTTTGTACATCAGCATGCCCTAGTCTCTCCTTAATTCGAAGTGCATCCTTTCGCTGTGATATAAGCAAAGAAGCATGACTATGTCTAACCCATGTATGCGGATTATATGAACACCAGCAATCGTTGCATGTCTTCTCATAATATGACGGATTGTATATTTCTGAGTAGGTATTCCATTATAAGAAAGTACAAACGACATGCCTCCTATTGAATCTTGACGCTCCTTCCAATCTTTTAAAAAGGTAATTGTATCGTCGTCTTGTTCGGTTGTACGAATACTAGAAGCTGTTTTGGGTTCTACAAACTCATAGGTTTTGGCATTCTTATAATAGAGTGGTTTATTCACACGCAAGTTTTTATTTTCAAAATCAATATCTTTCCAACTTAATGCAGTGGCTTCTCCCAAACGCATACCGGTCATAAAAAGTAACCAAATACAAATAAAACCACAATGTTGGTACAAATCATCAATATAAAAAGTTGAAATAACTTTTTCAAATTCTTCTTTTGTCCAAAAATCAACTGTAGTTTTCTTTTTCTTCACATTTCCAATAACTTTTGCAGGATTTTTTCAAGTAGTCCCAAAACCACTGCTTGGTCTAATGACATCTGAAAAATCCCATATATGTTTCTTACATGTGTGAAAGAAGAAATTTCACTGAAATGCATGAAATTGTTCATCTTTATAAAGATATTCCTTATGTGAGAGAAGGACATACATTTTCTGATATGATTTCAGAAAATGGTTATTTATCAGAAGACTTGCCTAAAGAATATCGCGCTAATGTTGGAGCTAGTATCTTAATGGCAAATGACTCAGCTTTAAAATATGCGCTCTATCGATTCTCTTCTTTTGAAGAAGTAGCAAAATATTTTTTCATGAGTAAATCAGCCTTATTCAACCGATTAACAGAGTATTTAATTTTTAATAAAAATTGCCATCCCGATTATGCTCGAAGCTTAATAAACAATTATAGATACAGAAATAACAAAGAATTTTTTAGTATATTCTATCAACATAATGCTTATTTTAATACCTTACTAACTAAATGACTTTTCTGTATACTTACATTCAGGATACATAGTACAAGCTCTAAAATAACTATGGTTGCTCTCACTCCATTTATCTACAATAAAGCCAGATTCACATTTTGGACATTTGACAACTTTTTCAGGTAAACTTTTTAAAAAAATATATTTTTCTATAGTTTTTGGGATCAAGTTATTCAATAGCTGTAACAATCCATATCTATCATACCATTCAATATTTTGTGCCTTTTCATTCTTTTCTATTTCCATGTATACATATGGATTAAATAAGGAAGTAGTGATAAATAGTTTATTTGTCCAACCTTTATCTGAAATTCCAGAATAATGTTTGATATAGTCTACTGTAATAATTTTCGGGGCTTTAGTATTTAAACGGTAATGTTTTGCTTGTACTGCAATACATTCATCATCTTTTTTTATAATTAAATCTATATTGTTGTCTCCTGTATATACATATCTATCATTTTGATATTCTTTTTTTGTTACTTCAACTTCATAATTAGCTAATCGAAAAACAGCTGCTAAAAATTGTTCAAAATAATCTCCCTGCTGTCTCCAACCAGTTTTACCTACGGAAAACTCTTTATCCATATTATTTAAAAAATCTATCACTATGGTTTCATCATCACTTTGTACAAAAGATAACCCTTTTACTTCACGATACTTTTTAGATAAAACTTCTTTTGAATTTATTTCTTATTTCTTATGTGTAACTTTTTGTAAAAAACTTTTAAGCATAAGCACTACTCCTAATAAATAATTTGTTTCACAATATATAATTATAATAACTCTAAACAAGTATTATTTATATATTTCATAAAAAATTTTTTACAAAAAGTCCAGATTCACTAGGTATATTCGCATAAGAAAATCATTTTACAAATCAATTTTTGTATTAAATTTCATTGTTTTTTTACTTTTCTTTTTAATGGCAAAATATTACAGAAATTATAATTACATACGTGACCATTTTACTTATCAAAAATACCTGTCAGGATAATCCTTGACAGGCACTTTTGATATTAATAACTGCGTTTGTTGTATTCAGTAAACTGAAGGTTTATATTTTCGCAGTAAACTCGTCATACTCTAAAAATTAGGAATTTTCAAATTTGTTGTGAAAGAGAGATCATTTCAATTAACCCTTGAGCAGCTTCACTACCTTTATTCCCTGCTTTCGTCCCTGCTCTTTCAATTGCTTGCTCAATGGATTCTGTGGTTAATACACCGAACATCACGGGAATATCGGATTCTAGGTTAATATGTGCGACTCCTTTTGCTACCTCATTGGAAACTAATTCATAATGAGTAGTTGCGCCTCTGATCACTGTCCCCAACGTAATCAACCCATCATAACTATCCTTTTTGCTGAGTTTTTTGGTAATAAAAGGAATTTCAAAGGCTCCTGGTACCCAATATATATCAATTTGTTCTTCTTTAACGCCGTGTCTTTTTAAATTATCCAATGCTCCTTGCAATAATTTTTGATTGATAAATTCATTAAATCGCGCGACTACAATTCCTATTCGAAGATCCCTTGGAGAATAATTTCCTTCATAAATTGTCATTTTCTTGCTCCTTTATTTTTATACTGATAAGTAATGGTGGAACTTATCTCTTTTTGTTTTTAAATAGGCTTGGTTTTCCTTTTGTGGAACGGTTTCAATGGGTACCCTATCGACAATCGTAATTCCATCCTGTTGTAGCTCTGTTACTTTATCGGGATTGTTTGTAAGTAATCGAATGGACGTTGCACCAATTGATTTTAAAATATCTGCTGCAAAGTGATAATCTCGTTCATCCGGAGCAAACCCCAATTCAATATTTGCTTCATAAGTATCAAGTCCTTGTTCTTGTAATTGATAAGCTTTTAGCTTATTCCTCAATCCAATCCCACGACCTTCTTGACGAAGATAAAGAATAGCCCCAGTCCCCTCTTTCTCAATCATTCTCATCGCTTCATGTAACTGTTCACCACAATCGCAACGATGAGACCCGAAGACATCACCGGTTAAACATTCTGAATGAACTCGGACTAATGTAGGAGATTGACTATTTTGAATATCTCCTTTTGTTAACAATAAATGCTCCCGCTTTTCTCCATCTTCATAAATCGTCAATTTGAAATCACCATAATCTGTCGGTAAGTTTACTGTTATATGACTACTTTCTTCTAAAAATTTTACCAACTCATCAATAGTAATTAAGGGTAACTGCCATTTTTCAGATAAACGGGTCAGGTCTTTCATCCTTGCCATCGTTCCATCCTCTTTTAGGATCTCGCAAATATAAGCAGCCTCTACGCTATTAGCTAATTTCGCTAAATCAATCGCAGCTTCAGTGTGTCCTCGACGTACAAGCGTTCCGCCCTCTACACTAATCAAAGGGAAAATATGTCCTGGTCTAAGAAAATCATTTGATTTCGAATGAGGATCAGCCAATGCTTGAATGGAAGTTGCTCGATCAAATGCGGAAATACCAGTCTTCGTATGTTTATGATCCACACTAATCGTAAAAGCTGTACCAAACGCATCCGTATTATGAGCTGTCATTTCTCCTAAAGACAAGCGTTGCGCAATGCTCTTAGATAGTGGCGCACAGATTAATCCTCGACCAAACTTTGTCATAAAATTGACCGCCTCAGGTGTCACATATTCGGCTAAACCAACCAGATCTCCTTCTGATTCTCTATCTTCATCATCAGCTACAATGATTAGCCCACCCTTTTTCAGGGTCTTTATTGCTTCAGTAATATTACTCATAGTAAGTCCTTCTCCTTATACATTTCAAATTTATTTCTCTGTGCCTTTACATATTTTCCAACCATATCCGTTTCTATATTCACAAAATGTCCTACACTTAAATTTCCCAGATTTGTCAAGGATTTGGAATGTGGAATCAGACTAACTGAAAAGCTTGCTGTTGTTGTTTCCGTCACTGTTAAGCTTACTCCATTAATTGCAATTGATCCTTGTGGAATGATTTCACCTGCATATTTGGTTGGATAAGCAAACGTCAAAACTAATGCATTTTGATTCTCTACTTTCTTAATCAACCTTGTAACAGTATCAATATGTCCCGCAACAAAATGTCCTTCAAAACGTTGCATCATCAAAACTGCTCGTTCTAAATTGACTCTATCGCCCACTTTTACGGTGGAAAAAGTGGTCCGTTGAAAAGTTTCAGGCATTATTTCAGCTTTAAAAAATGTACTTGAAACCTCAATAGCAGTTAAACATACCCCATTGACTGCCATACTATCAC
This sequence comes from Enterococcus sp. HMSC076E04, assembly GCF_001814285.1. NCBI lineage: Bacteria > Bacillati > Bacillota > Bacilli > Lactobacillales > Enterococcaceae > Enterococcus > Enterococcus sp. HMSC076E04. Next base: position 57,266 of record NZ_KV815579.1, read on the forward strand.
CAATGTTGTAATCACTTAGTATACTGTTGGAAGCCTGAAAAGTGAGTTGGATCATTTGCTGGTTTCGTCTAATTTCTTTGACTATTCCTTGTTCGGCGATTAATCCTGTGAACATTGCTTTCGTTTCCCCCTCACTCGAATGTCTTCTCCAAGCTGTTCAACTTCCAAAAATTCTAATTGCTGGTCTTTAGAGACTAAACGTTCACTATGAAAGGACATCGGACTTGTTCCCCCAAAAAGTTTGGGCGCAATATAACTGATGACTTCGTCCCAGAGACTTTCTGCTAAAAAAGCATCATGGATTTTCGCTCCTCCTTCTACGTACAACGACTGAACACCTTTCTTTCTCATGGTCTCAATAAAGAAGGCAAAAGAAAACTTAGGTGTATAAAAAATTGTTACATGGGGGAATATTTCCTTTAGCTCATGATTTTCCGTAAATATCCAAACCGGACTTGTTGTCTTTTGAAAAAGATTGAGTTCAGGACTTTTAAGAATCCGCCCTCTACGATCCAAAACGATGCGCACTGGCGGGAAAATATTTTCAGCATCAGGCAACAAATGAGGGTTATCAACTAGAACAGTTTCGCTCCCCACCACGATTCCTTGGTATTCTCCTCGCTCTTTCCGTACTCTTGAAATTGCCTTTGGGCTTGTTATTGAGTGCCGAGAACCTTTCTTTATAGAAATCTTCCCATCTAGTGTAACGGCTTGTTTTAGTGTGATATAGGGACGATCCATTTCAAAAAAGTGGTTATAAAAAGGATTCAGTGCTCTACATTTCTCTTCTTCCACACCTACAATTACTTTGATTCCATGCTTTTGTAGAAATTCTCTGCCTTTTCCTGCCACTAAAGGATTCGGATCAAGCTGACCTATGACTACTGTTGTGATACCAGACTGAACAATGGCTTGCGTACAAGGTGGCTGTTTTCCTTGGTGGTTACAAGGTTCTAAAGTAACATATAAAGTTGAATTAAACAGTTCTTCGGGGGAACTACAATTTTGAATAGCATTTACTTCAGCGTGGGACTCGCCATAATGTAAATGGGCACCTAGTGAGATTAGCTTTCCTTCTTTTACAATTGCTGCTCCAACTAATGGATTGGTAAAGGTATTTCCCTTTCCTTTTTTTGCTTCTGCAATCGCAGCTAGCATGAAAGACTGGTGCATATAAATTCCCCCTTTCAACAAAAAAAGCCCTGCGAATTTAATCACAGGGCATAACTAAACAAACCTAAAGGTAAATCGATTTTAATAAATAAAACCGACCTTCAGTCAACTTTTCTTCTCCCATCCAGACTTTAACTGTCGGTGCCAGATTTTCACTGGCTCAACCACAAAAATGTGGGTCACGGACTTCGAGTAAACTCGTCACCGTCGGTCGGGAATTACACCCTGCCCCGAAGAAATATTCAATTCGTTTAGAGTATATTCTTAAAGCTCAAGTGTATCAACCTAAAATAAAATGGAGTATAAACACCCGCATTTAATCAAGGTTATTCGCATGAATAGAATAATATATCCAAAAAAGAGACGTTTATGGTCACACTTTTGGTCACAGTTTAATTCAATTCAAATCTAATCACGCTAGCTATACCGTTAAAAATCCCAACAAATCAGTGTTGAATTTTCTTACTTCCTAATAGGCTATTGAGTGGGAATAAACAAAAATAATTGAAAATAGCCGAAAAACGTTTTTTAACAACGTTTTTCGGCTATTTTTTTATTAAGTTTCCTTCTTCTTACCTTTTTCCACTATTTCGTTTCACATCTTTGATGATTTTCAACGCACGTTTTCGTGTTTTGATATTTGGGCTTTTCAAACGGCGATACGCACTTGAGATATCTGTTTTTTCCATATAGACGACCCACTTTCTTCTTTGATTGTAGTCATGTTAAAGAATACAAATCGGAATAATTACGATTTGTATTTTGAATGGTATCAAATGTTAAAAAGAAAGTCAACCTGCTAAAACGAGGCTATGGCAAAAGTCGTGTCACAATCACTTTTTCCGAATGAATAGTGTTCCAAAAGGTGCTTCTTCGGAAATAAGTTTTATTATTACATATGATCTACCAATTATTCTTCCCACATTCACATCTTACCGTTTCCGATTGTCTTAAACAATTCAGCTACTTCTTTTTGCGAACAGTCGTAAAAACGAAAAATTTTTTGTAACATCTCGTAACTGGGACGCGATAGACCTGTTTCCCATTTGGAAAGTGTTTGTCTTGTGATACCTAATTGTCGTGCAACGAAATCTTGTGTATAACTTCGGTCTTTTCTTTTTTTTGTCAGCCATCGAGCAAATACCATCCAAGCATCCTCCTCGTTGTTAAACCGCATCCATTTCCCTCAATATCAACTATATTAGAAACATTTGTAATTGAAAAGAGTCTATAACGATTGGGATCTAAAAAAAGAAATGGTGTATCCTAGTTCTTTGTTTCTCTTTCTCTTGTAAACAGTTCTGAAATCTCTTTAGCTGAGCATCCATACAAACAAATCAATTTATAGAGCATCTCATAACTTGGATATGACCGGCCATTTTCCCAATTGGACAAACCTTGTCTTGTAATATGTAACTGAAGTGACACCCATTTTTGAGTATACCCTTTTTCCCTTCTCTTCTCACGCAACCACTGATGGATCTCCATCCCTCGCTCCTTTCATTTAAGTATTCTCTCCCATATTAACTATAACGGAAAATTTAGGAATTGAATATATGGCGCAATGATTTGTGTCTTACATTTGATTGCTAGTTAGAATACACTGTAATTGTTGAAATATAAAAAAATAAAAGGAGTGTTAGAGAATGAAAAAATCGGTAATAGGTGGAATAATATGGGAATGTTTTTTTAGAATATGACCGTTAATAAGGAGATGTCATGAAATATAAATACCTATTTCTTAGCTTGGGGTTCCTTTTATTGTTAGGGATATCGGGATGTAATGATGCAAGAAAAGAACTGACAGGTGATTATGATTATTATCTCTATTTTTCGAATACAATGGACAAGTTTGTAACATCTGGCAGATTTGTTGGTATCGGAAAGAAGGATCAAGTGATTTTAAAAACAGAAGGACTGGAACTAGGCACTTTCGTACAACATGATCAAAAAGTCTTTTTATCTGATCGAACGCATGACTTTGTTTATACACCTCATTCAGGAAAAATCGAAAAGGAAAAGCGCCAAACAAAAGAGCATACAGGAATAGACAGCGTCATATTGGACGGGAAGCTGGTTACTTTGTTCAATCATGGCTATCCAGATACCGATGACATCCTTTATCAAAACAATCTTTATTTTAATAATGACTATACGATTATCAACGGGCATATTTTTTCGACTGGAAACGATGAGCAGTCTCTCTATATTTTACGTGACGAAGAAATAGGAAAATTATTTGTTGATAGACTCTATCTTTCTGAAGATACGCTTATCAGTGAGAACCTTGGTTCGTTCCCCAATATAGAAGGGAGTGAATATCTGATAGGTTATCGGCTAAATGTTCATGAAAACCACTTATACGGAGTGGCTTTTGATTTTGCTAATAATCGGCGAGCTGGATTATTTAGCTATTCGCTGAAAGATTCATCGTATACATTTAAAGAAACAGACCGAGAAATAATACTGGAAGATATAGGATTCAGTTTTTCAAAAGGAAGTTTTATTTATAAAGATCAGCTTGTTTACTTTTCAAGTAACGGCACGATCTACTTTATTGATCTTGAGACTGCAGAAACTACTAAAAAACTCCCGACAAACATGGATCTTAGTGGGGTATTTATTGTCTCCGTGATTGATGATGAACACGTAGCGATTGCTACCCATGATCATGATAATAATCTAATCATCTGGGAACTCGACCTAAGTAGCTTGTCTCTTACGGAAAAGCGACGTGTAGAACCTTCACTATGGAGAAAGCAAGAATATCTGTACGACTTTCAAGTAAAGCGATGATTATCTCAAAAAAGTTTGCCCAGCCGCCAACATAAACAAAAATTGATGATAAAATAAATATAAAAATTTTTTTGCGAAAAAGATTGGTGGGCGTTGGAATGGAAACAAATGATTTGCGTATGGTAGAAGAGAATTTTCAATTTGATATACGGGCATCTGGAATTTTATGGAATGAGGAAACAGATGCTATTCTTTTGAGCAGGGAAAACAATGAACAGGGCATCCAAGTATTGCCTGGCGGAGCGGTCAAACGTTTTGAGACAAGTCAACAAGCCGTTGTTCGCGAGATGCTAGAGGAAACTGGTTATGAAACAAAAATCGTCCGTTTGCTTGCCCTTATTGAAAGTACCTTTTCAATTGAAGAAAACACAGATAAAACCTATCAGCAAATCAATTTCGTCTATCTTTTGAAACGTGTAGCTCACTCGGATAGACATAAAATCGTTGCATCAGAAGAAAAAGTGCGTCCAGTTTGGAAACACAGACAAGAGGTAAAAAACGTGAAACCAAATATATTAAACGAAATCATTGCGGAATTTCCTACTTCTGTCCGCTTTGAAGTATCATTCGATTAATTGAGGTTGTGAAAAAGCCGCTCAGTTTTGAGTATTAAGAAAAAGGTTGTGAAAATGACTTTTTCACAACCTTTTTTAGCACATATACTTCTATTTGTCCTTCTATTCTAATTTCTTTCGAACGACATTTAAATAATGTTGCAGCCCGACATTCATTACCCACGCAACACCTAAACCGATGAAACTTCCTATGATGATTCCTAAAAAACGAAATTCGATCAAAGACATCAGATAGGCCTCTCGAATAAGTGTAGATAGCATCAACGCCATGGGATTAAGAAAAATATTAGCAACTGCGTAATTTCTAGCAACTAGAAATTGTGCGATTCCGTAAAGAAACGTAATCAGAAAAATCGTCTGCAGTTGCGTGAACGGCACAAATGACAAGACTGCTGACACACATAACCCACCCATCGATCCAATCAGATATTGGACTTGTCGATGCTTCGTCGCATCCAAATTTTCCGCCAGCAAAATCGATGCACATGACAAGGTCAACCAATAAGGATTATGCAGATTCAAGCCATGACTGACATAAACGGACAGAAACAAGGCGGCACTGTAGAAAACAGAATCAATGATCACCAAAGGCTCTTCATGAAACCTTTCTTTTAGAGTCGCTTTTTCAATTGTCTGCTCAGGTCGTGAATCCAGTAATTTTGTAATCACTGCCGCAATCAGGGCAAAAACGACACCCATAAAAAAATAAAGCGAGACGATCGGTAATTGAGCGATTGGCAGCTGCATACTCGTTCCCATGGCAGAAAGCATCGCAAAAAACAAGCCACCTGGTTTAGAGATATGGAATAATCGCAACACGAATCTGCTGGAAAAAGCAACCAAAGCTACAGCAAATGGTTCAAGCCATAAAACATAAGTTGACAAAATCCCTAGAACGAAAGCAAACAAAAGTCCACAACCGATCAAAAACATACGTTTCAGCAAAGATTTCATCGGTATGTTTTGATAATAGAAAAAAGTAAAGATCCCTAATGATGAAAAACTTGAAATCAAAAAGTCATGATTTATGTAACCTAACCATAATACGATAAAGATAAGTAGCATCAGGTTCATGATACGAAAAGGATTATCTTGTATTTTATTGAAACGAAAATAAGTCTTGAATAATCTATCCCTCCTTCCTAGTGATTTGAAAAGAAGCTGAATCAAAATGAAATACCAATCCCGTTTGTCAGCATTACCTAGTATAACAATTATTTCTTGATTTTTCATAAAATTAGTATCAAGAAGAAAAAGGCTTGGAAAAGTCAAAACAAAGAACGAACATTCGAGTCGTATTAACAAAAAAAGATAAGGTAGCAAGTTTTCTAAGCAACTCGCTACCTTATCTTTTTTTATTAAAAACCGAATGAATCGTATCTAAGAGCGTACATTCTTCTCTTTTATGCACTGGATTTTTCTCCTGTCCTTTGTCTCATATCAAGAAGCTGGTGCATAGTCTCTAAATCATTCATCGCGCCGGTAAATAAGGGCCAAGCATCCACCCCATCTTGTTTTTTTCTAGGAATAATATGGAAATGAAGGTGAGAGACATGTTCTTCTACTGTCTCATCTTCTGCTTTGATCAAATTGACGCCATCAAAACCGCAATTTTCGACACAATGAAGAGAAACCGCTCGAATGACGTTCATCAATTCGATAAATAGTTCTTGCTCGCAATCTATTAAATTGACCCGATGTTTTTTGACTAGAGCGATCATATGACCATCGACATCTCCTGCGTTATCTAAAAATACAAGAATATTTTCACTCTCAACTATTTTTCTTCGGTGCAATCTTCCATTCACTATTTTACAAAATAAACAATCCTCCAATTCATCCACCCCTTTGTGGACTAAGAAGGGGTAAGACTCCTCTGTCTTCCCCTTGCTTTTACCAAAATATCGATTAACTATCATGTTTGATCACCTGACTTTCGGTGTCCAGTCAAACTGCAGATCTCACAATTTTCGATACGCTTCTAATTCCTTTTGATTCCCGTATACAAAATGTCCGGGGCGTACTTCCTCGAAAACCGGACCGTCTTTTGTATAATCATGTATGCTAGGATCATACACATGTAATTTTCTTTTCCTTGCTAAAATAGGATCTGGTATAGGCACAGCTGAAAGCAATGCCTTTGTATATGGATGAAGCGGATGGTTGAATAACTCTTCCGTTTCAGCTAGTTCTAAAATATGTCCTTGTCTGATCACAGCGATCCTATCTGAAATAAAACGTACGACTGATAGATCATGAGCGACAAAAAGATATGTCACTTCTCGTTTTTTTTGTGCATCTTTCAGTAAGTTCAACACTTGCGCACGGATCGAAACATCTAAAGCAGAGATTGGTTCGTCCGCTACGACTAATTCAGGTTCCATCACTAATGCACGAGCGATCCCGATCCGTTGTCTTTGACCGCCGGAAAATTCGTGAGGATAGCGGTACATATGCTCTGGAAGTAGTCCGACTTCTTTGATGATTTTTGCCACTTTTTCCAAACGCTCTTCTTCCGAGTGGAACAGGTTAAAATTATAGAGGCCTTCTGAGATAATATATTCTACTGTTGCCCGTTCGTTCAACGATGCGGATGGGTCTTGGAATATCATTTGGATCTTACGGACTTTTTCTGCTTGTTCTTTTTTCGACAAGGGTCCATTGATCTTTTTCCCTTCAAAGAGAATATCCCCTTTGCTTGTCGGATTTAACCCAATGATTGCTCTGCCAATCGTCGTTTTGCCTGAACCAGATTCTCCTACGAGAGAGAACGTTTCTCCTTTATAAATATCAAAGTTGGCGTCTTGGACAGCTACGAACTTGCTTTTTCCTTCTCCAAAAGTGATTTCTAAATCTTTTACAGTTAACAAAGTTTTTTTATCAGCTGACAACTTGCTTCCCCCCGTCTTGCTCTTCACTATCCAATTCTGCAGCCAAAGCAATCATTTTTTCATGAAGATTTTCGATTTGTTTTGGTTTAAGTACTTTCGGTGCACGAGGATCCAGCAGCCAAGTCTTCGCAAAATGGGTTTCGGATACTTGGAACATAGGCGGTTCACTAGTAAAATCGACCTTCATCGCATAGGCGCTGCGAGGCGCAAAAGCATCTCCTTGGATATCTTTATATAAAGAAGGTGGTGTTCCTGGTACAGAGTAAAGCACATCTCCTTTTTGTGCTAATTGTGGCAAAGAAGAAAGCAAGCTCCATGTGTAGGGATGTTTTGGATCATAAAAAATTTCTTCAACTGTTCCGCTTTCGATGATCTGTCCAGCATACATAACAGCTACTTTGTCTGCTATAGCCGCGACAACGCCCAAATCATGGGTGATAAAAATCGTTGTGAATTGATATTCTTCCTGAAGCTCTTTGATTAGTTCCAAGATTTGTGCCTGGATCGTTACATCCAAAGCGGTTGTCGGTTCATCACAAATCAAGATTTTAGGTCGGCAAGCCAATGCAATAGCAATGACGATCCGTTGTCTCATCCCACCAGAGTATTGGAAAGGATATTCATCATATCTTTTTGCCGCATTAGGGATTCCTGTTTTTTCCATCAATTCGACAGCTAAGCGTTTCGCTTCTTTCGCTGATTTCTTCTGGTGTTTGATGATGACTTCTGAGATTTGTGAGCCAATTGTTTTGATAGGATTCAGTGAAGTCATAGGATCTTGGAAGATCGTCGCAATTTCTTTTCCCCGAATATCTTCCCATTCTTCATCCTTTTTCAATTCGCTTAATATCTTGTCTTTATAGCGGATCGTTCCTGAAGTGATATTGCCGTTTTGTTCCAGCATCCCGGTGAATGTTTTTGTCAGAACTGATTTTCCTGATCCTGATTCACCAACGATGGCTAATGTTTCTTTTTCTTTTAGCTCTAATGAGACATTTCTGATCGCTTTTAATTCACGGTGACGAACATGGAAGCTGACCGAGATGTTTTCTACTGATAAAATTGTTTGATTCTCCATTGTTTGCCTCCTAAATATGTGTTCTTGGATCTGCCGCATCTGCAAGAGTTTGTCCTACGATGTATAAAGAAACAGAAACTAACGCCAGTACAGTCACAGGAATCCAGAAAAGATAAGGGTAATTGCTCATGTTATTCGTATATTTTGCGATCAATCGTCCGAGGGAAGGAACATCACTGCTTAACCCAACGCCTAAGAATGAAAGAAAGGTTTCATATGAAATAAACGAAGGTAGCGCTCTAGATACATCTGTCACGATGATAGAAATCAGATAAGGCAGGATATTACGAAAAATCATCCGCAAGGTCGGTGTTCCTAGTGTTTTTGAGGCTAAATTATACTCGCGGTCGCGGATGATCATGACTTGTACCCGAATAAAGTAAGCTACGCTCAGCCAGCTCGTCACACACATCGCAAAAATCAAATTCCAAAATCCGGAACCAAACGTATAAGAGAGAACGATAACGATCAGTAAAGTTGGCACATTCGAGATGATGTTGTAAATTTCCAACATGAAACGGTCAATTGCTTTCGATGTTCCCCAAATCGCCCCTACTACTACACCAATAACTGTAGTGATCAATGTAGCAATGACACTGATGGAAATCGATGTTTTCGCCCCTGCCCAAACTGCATCGAATAAGGACATGCCGTTAGCATCTGTACCAAACCAAAATTTTGCACTTGGTGGATTATAGCGTTTCGTAAAGTCATTGATATCTTTTACATCCATAAATTTGTATCCGCTGAATAATGGCTGGATAAAGCTCATCAATAAGACAGCCAGCATCAGTATCAGCATAAAAATCGCAACTTTGTTTGAAAAGAATTTACGCATGACCGAACGCCAATACGAATACTTCGGCGTATCAATCTTTTCTGAAGCTAACGAATTCGTTTCTACAAAAATGAATTCGTTCATTTGTTCTGTTTTCACATTTTCCAAGCTATTTTCCTCCTGACGATAGTTTGATTCGCGGATCGACTAATGCCATCGCAATATCCCCGGCTAAGATTGAAAATACGGATACTGTGGTAAAGACAAAAACGATTGCGATAACTAATGGATTGTTATGGGTAATGATCGCATCAGGTAGCATTTTCCCCATACCTGGCGCAGCAAACACTGTTTCTGTGATCGTCGCCCCAGCAATCGCTCCGATGATACTTCCTGGAATCCCATTGACGATTGGGATAGCTGCATTTTTGAAAATGTGTTTTCTAGCAATTTCTTTCGCATTCAAACCTTTTGCTTTCGCAAATTTAACATAATCGGAAGACTGTTGGTCGATCATGTAACGTCTCAGCCAAATAACGATTCCAGAAACAGACAATAGTCCTAGAATCACTGTCGGTAATATATAGGAGCGAATATCTTGTGCGCCCAATGCTGGGAAGGAATCTGGCAAAGAAAACCAGCTGCTTCCAATAAATCGGAAGAAATAGATAAAGGCTAGACTTGGCACGGAGATCAGCACCGTTACGATAGCGATCCCTGCTTTATCTGGTATCTTTCCTTTGTAACGAGCCATCAACATCGCAGCAGGTATACCGATCGCATAAGCAATAATAACAGCGACAGCTCCCATACGAAATGATGTACCGATCATCGATGGGTCTTGGTGATTCGTGTCTGTGATGACGTAATTATCAGAAAAATATTTTTTGTCTCGTGAAGAGATGTTTTTTGTTTTCTGATATTGACGGAGATAGATATTAGCAGAAGAGCGCGCTGTAAAATCATCATTAAATGTTGTCTCTGTACTTTCTGTTTTCCCTTGTCCTCCTGAGATGATGCTTGTTACCGCTTGTCCGGCAAATGTCGGATATGAAGTGCCTAGATTCAAATGAACGATATTTTGATGGATATAAGGAAATTGTCCATTGAAATAGATTTGGTATTTATATTGTGTTCCTGAACCGACAAGTGCCCAACCGACCAACTCATCGTTTTCGATACGCAGAGAATGTTTTAAGTTAGGATTGCTGGCATCTTTTACTTTCCATGGGTGATCGATTTGGATCATATTCGCATAGAAATTCACTACGCGTTTTACTAATGGAATATCTTTTGTCGCATAATATTCTTTGCTGATTGGAAATTGTTTGAGCGTCCAACCATTTTTCTTCGCCCAATCTTGGTATTTTTCTTCTAACTGCTCAGAAGAGGCTTTTTCTGATGAACTGCTTCCTACTTCTTTTTTCAGTTCTTTCGTCGTGTAGTATTCGATATAACCCATCTTGCTGAAGGCTGTATTTTCATAATCTGCCAGTTCATCTGGTTTTGCCTTTAATTTTCCGTAATTCACATCATTTTGAAATATCGTTTTTCTCGGAACAAGTGAATAGATCACCGCATAGGTTAAGGTAGTTACAAGAAAAATACTAAGTATAGAGCGCAGGACCCTAAATAAAAGGTATCTTTTCACAATTTTCCCTCTCTTTCATCATATAAGTAAAAAAGGCTACAATAGAAATTGAAAGCCTTTTTTACTATTCATTCAGCTAAATTACTTAGAACTTGTTGTTTCTGCTTCTTTCGCAGTTTCTTCTTTTTTCGTTTCCCAAGCTTTCTTCGCTTTGTCGTATTGATCTGTTGTGACGATATCGCTTTGTACTTCTACATATTTCAATTTGTTTGCAGCAATACCTGCCCAACCATATGGTCCGCTAAATGGTACTACATTTGTGACACGCGGCGTCCCACCATCTGCATAAATTGGTACTTGCAAAGCATTATCTAACAACCAAGCTTCTGCATCTGCATAAGCAGTGTAACGAGCATCAAAATCATCAGTGATAGCAGCGGCTTTATCCAATAATGCGTCGTATTCAGACAAGTTGATTGCTTTTTTCGCAGCAGTTGATGGATCCGTTCCTTGTACTACGGCAGAAGCTTCCAGTCCAAGTGTATGGATCATATCCCCTTTGCGTGAATCATAGATATTCAAGTAAGAAGATGGATCAGTGTAGTCTGGACCCCAACCAGAGGCATTTGTAATGTCAAAGTCGCCAGCTTGTCCGGTCGTGGCTTGATAAGTAGCAGCTAAATATTTATCTTCATTCAATAGTTGAACATCAACCACTACGTTATCTGATCCTAAAGAAGTTTCCACTGATTTTTTCAAAGATTTGACCATGTTGACACTAATCTCAGAAGTTTCCTCAACTGGCATATCTAAATGAATAGGGAATTGCACACCTTTTGCTTCTAGTTCTGTTTTTGCTTTTTCCATATATTCTTTGGCTTTGTCTGCGTTATAATACCCATCTTGTCCATCAGATAAATTTACATCGCCAAAAGCATCGGAATCCAGTGCTTTTAATTTACTTGCCACTGTATCACCGTAAGGTTTTCCGCCAATTTCTACAAAATCGGCAGGAACAAGTGTATTACGTAATGCTTTAGTGGCACCTTCTTCTCCTACACTTTGTGCGTTATAGCTTTTCTTATCAAATCCGAATAGAATAGCTAAACGGAAATTGCGGTCTAAAATAGCTTTCTGTGTATCTTCTTTTTCTTTATCTGTTGTTTTTGAAGTTGCATCAAATGTACCTCGGTTAAAGTTAAATGTTAAATTGTATGTGGATCCACCTGTTTGAGACCAAGTCACACCATCTGGATAAGCTTTTGTTACGTCTTTATATCCTGGTGAATTTGGATAAACACGAGCAAGAGATAATTCTCCATTTTCGTAAGATTTAAATAACCCATCGGGATCACTTCCATCATTGTAGGTCCATTTTACTGTGTCTAAATGGACATTTTTAGGATCCCAATAAGATTCATTCTTCGTATATTCGATAACTGATTTAGCTGTATTGTTTGCAAGGATGAAGGGTCCATTATAAAGGATGGAGTCTGGTGTTGGTTTACCGAAATCTTTCCCTTTTGATTTTAGGAACTCTTCATTGATTGGATATAAGATACCGTAAGTCGTTTTTGAGTTCCAGAATGGTTCAGGTTTATTCAATGTGTATTGCAACGTATAGTCATCTACTGCTTTTACCCCAACAGTAGAAAAATCATTCGTTTTACCATCTATATAATCAGATAAGCCTTTGATACTATCTGCCACGATATATAACGTTTCTGATTGTACATCTACCGCGTGTTTCAACCCAGTAACAAAGTCATTTGCTGTCACATCAGCCCCATACTCATTTCCTTCACTATCCACCCAAGGAACACCTTTGCGAAGATGATACGTATAAGTCAACCCGTCATCACTAACTTCCCATGACTTAGCCATATCGCCTTTCAGGTTCCCGTATTGGTCATTTTCCAAAAGACCTTCCACAAAGTTAGTATAGTGGTCACTATTCGTTTTACGGGATGAGAATGTGTAATCTAGCGTTTCAAGATCTGTTACATATACAGAACTATATTCTGATACAAGGTCACTTTTCTTTGAAGAGCTAGACCCTTTTGCATTACTCCCGCATGCTCCCAGCATAACGGCACTTACTAGAAGCAAAGCTAAAACTTTTTTCATATAATGTATATCCCCCTCTTATTTATACTGCTTTCACCCTTTTCAACCCCTATTAACCAGATAATTGCGCAACATGTTTAATTAATAAATCACCTGAAATAATTAAAAGATAATGAAAGTTATTGAAATAATACATTTGGCGTTAGGCAATGTCAAGGTGATTCAGCAAAATAATTCGAATTATCTGAAATTTATATATATAACTATATATGCAATCATCTAACTTTTTCTTTTTATCATCAAGAAAATAAAAAAATAAATATCATTAATGTAATAAGCGTAAAACGAATGAATTCGAAGAAAAAAGCGTTGAAAGACTTATCTTTCCATAATTTTTTCATGTATAGCATATCCCACTTTTATACGAAAAATAATATATATATGCATGTAGTTTATATAATTATTAAAAATAATCTTTGAGAGGAAAAAGTGAGCGAATAAAAATTACTTAAGTTATATATTTGGACGTTTTCTCATTTTAAACTCATTTAAAAGAAACCGGATTCCCAACAAAAAAAGCTTCTAATTTTCGTACGATAACCACGTTGGTCCTTAAACTTCATACTTTTTTATGATTTTTCAGCGGTTTTCGATGGTATACTTTTTAAATGGAGGAGATGTCTATGCGGTATATATCAAAATTTTTATTAGGGATTTATTTATTCTTTCTATTATGGTTGATTTTATTCAAGCTATCATTTAATCTTCCACAATTTCTCACTTATTCTTACAGCAATGTCAATCTCGTCCCTTTTTCTACTTTTTCTTTTGAAAATACGACGGTTTTGCGCGAGACCACTTATAACTTCATTGTCTTTTTCCCTTTTGGGGTGCTTTTGAATGTCAATTTCAAAGGGCTTTCCTTTTCTAAAAAATTAGGGATTATTTTCCTTGTAAGCTTCTTCGCAGAGTTTATTCAATTCCTATTCGGTATTGGCGTAGCGGATATCACTGATGTAATTACTAATACAACAGGAGGTCTGATTGGATTATGGTTCTATCAGCTTTTAAACAAACACATATCGACAAATAAGTTGGATCGCCTAGCCGTTATTTTGGGGTACGTTTTATTGTTATTTCTAATCGTAGCTTTTTTATTTTTGACACGTACTATCCGTCTTCGATAAAATCGTTCATAAAAAAGGACCGTCACAGATACATTCCAGTGTGTACCTATGACAGTCCTTTTTTATTCAATTATTGATTTTCAAAAAAATCGATTTTCACCTCTGCTATTTGGAGTATACATCTTACACATTGAAGCAGTCAGGATATGTTTCCCTTTGTTGTTTATCAAAAAATAGTAAAGTAACGGTTATGTCTATTTTCAGATTAATTACATTAATGAAATGTCCTTTTCCTTGAAAAACAAATATTATCATAACTCCTTCATAATTTAAGTACGCATTTTAATCAAAAATGATTATTTTTTTAGCTTAAATGCTTTATATCTTAACATTTTCCTATTCGACACTTAAATCGATTGAGAAATTTTCGTTCTTCTTTATACCCCATATAGGTATATCTATTTATTGTAAAAAGCTTGTTCTATAAATAATTTTTCTTCTTTTCTATCATTTTTCTCTCTTATGAAGGTATCTTTTTCCTTGATTTCTGCCAGTAGATTTTACCTGATCCTACTTTTTGAAGGCATTTCAAAGGAAAAAGTAGCAGTTTTTAGAAGTAGCAGAGAAATCAAAACAAGTGTATCGTTATTTTTTAACTATTAAATAACATGTAAAATATAGTTGGTTCGTTATTTTTCACTCTTCTGAATTTACTTTTTTAACCCCATCTGAACTCTTGTTAATATTTATTCATTTCTATTGTATATCCCCTGACAAAAGAAATCTATATGCATCCTTTAACTAATCTATTGTTTTTTTAGCTATCATAAAGTTATCCACTGTGGAAAAACTAACGATTTTTTTCGATACACTTTTTTAAAAATTTTTTCCACAAATAAAAACATGTTTACAGCAGTATGATTCTGCTGTAAACATGTTTTTATTAAATAGATAGAATATTAGCTTACATAAAGATGTTTATTTTTTTATTGCTGCGAATAATGTCAAAAATACCGTGACACCAACTACTGTCCAAGTCAAATGACCTTGATCCAAATAAATAAGCATCGTGACAAAACTAGTAATCAGTCCTACATGAAGTCTTTTTTGATCCATCTGCATCCCTCTTTGAATACTAGTATCACTCGGATATTTGATCGTTTGTTTATTTTTTCTATATTTTTCTCTTAAATTTTAAACACGGATCATTTTACCGATATTGTGATTCGATGGTACGGCTTGGGATGATCCAAGCAGCAAGAATCACGATGTTTGCGATCAGCACGGCTACTGGCGCTACTAAATAGCCTAAGACAATTCCTAAAACATTCAAGCCAATCGATAAGTATGATTTCTTGTAATCATTCAGCATCGTCTTCAATGCTTTCTCGTGACCCTTATTTGCTTTGACAAGTTCTTTTGCCAAGATATAATACGCAATGTTAGCGATCAAGGTAACAAAACCATAAGTCATTTCTGGAGCCAGACTATTGATGTACTCACTGATCCATGAAGTGGCAAATGGAAAAAGTGAAAGCGCAAAAATAAAGAAACTGTTCGCCCATAAGACCCGTCCATTTATCTTATGTACAACTTGAAATAAATGATGATGATTGTTCCAATAAATCGCTAAGATGATGAAACTGACAATATAGATAAAAAATCGGTAGCCTAATGCTGCGAGCGCCTCCCACGTATCTCCGTTAGGTTCATGAAGTTCTAAAACTAAAATAGTCATGATAATGGCGATTACAGCATCTGTAAATGCTTCAAGACGATTTTTAGGCATGATATTCTCCTCCTTTTCCGCTCTATTTTAGATGATAAACAAGGGAAAAAGCAATTGTCTGATCATTTAAGCAGATGAAGTAAAAATCAGTCTGCAGTTGGAGGTGTTTTTAGAGAATCCCTGTTATACTTTTTCTATAGTAAAGAATGAACAAGAGGAGGGTTTTGTATGCGTCAAAAAAATATGTTCTTAAATATCTTCATGGTTCTTTTAGTGTTGATTGCCGCTAGCTTTGTCATCAGTCTTTTTGTTAGTGTCGTAAGTGGCCTTTTATGGTTTGCGGTCAAAGTTTTGATTCCGATCGCACTTATCATCTGGCTCGTTCGTTGGAACAAAGGCAATACACATAGAAAAAACTATTATTAATGAATCACATGATCACTCCGTTATGATATAACTTACTTAAAAATAGGGTCGCGACATAAGTTCGCGGCCCTATTTGATATATCATATATGAATTTTCCGAATTATCCTAATGCCACATCCAAGATCATCATAATGATAAATCCGCTCATGACACCAAAAACTGCAAAATGACGTTTGCTGGACAATGTCTGCTGTGCTTCGGGAATCAATTCTTCCACCACGACATAAATCATCGCTCCTGCAGCAAAAGCAAGTGCATAAGGAAGCAGCAGCTTCACTTTCGTTACTAGTAGTGCGCCAATCACCCCAGCGATTGGTTCAACGATTCCAGAAGCTTGACCGTAAACAAAGGCCTTTTTACGGCTCAGACCTTCTTGTCGCAATGGGATTGATACAGCTGCTCCTTCTGGGAAGTTTTGGATACCAATACCTAGCGCCACCGAAACAGCGGCTAATATAGCGGCTGTCGGATTATCCGCAGTTGCTGCTGCACCGAATGCTACCCCTACGGCTAAACCTTCAGGAACATTATGCAATGTAATAGAAAAAACAAGCAAGATTGTCCGCTTTAAATGGGTAGGCAATCCTTCTGCTTCATGTTGCGGTCCAAAATGCATATGGGGCAATGTTTTATCTGCCATATATAAAAACACCCCACCTAAACCAAATCCAATACTTACAACTAGCCAAGCAATGTCTCCATTTTCTTCTGCTTTTGTAATCGCTGGATCGAGCAAGGACCAAAAACTTGCAGCAATCATGACACCAGAAGCAAATCCTAACATCAAATTTAGCACTTCTTTTTTGATTTCTTTAAAGAAAAAAACCAATCCGGCACCAAGAGCTGTCATAAAATAAGTGAAAGCTGTCCCAGCAAGTGCTTGCTGCCAAGGATCAAGCCTCAATAGCCATTCAACCATGCCATTCCCCTCTCTTGAATCTATTTATGTACTACTCTAGCATATTCCCAAAAACATGACTACATTTTTGTGAAAAGACGAATTAGTTGGGATTTTCGATAAAAAGTTCTATACTCTAGATACAAAAAATTTATGGATCATCATTGCTAAAGGAGTGAAACACCATGTCAAAAATCAATGCAGGAGTCGCAATGGTAAAAGTTCTTGAAAGCTGGGGCATCGACCATATTTATGGCATTCCCGGAGGATCTTTCAATTCGATTATGGATGCGCTATATCACGAAAAAAACGAAATCAAATATATTCAAGTCCGTCATGAAGAAGTCGGTGCACTAGCAGCAGCCGCAGATGCAAAATTAACCGGGAAAGTCGGCGCTGTCTTCGGCTCTGCAGGACCTGGTGCGACACATTTGATCAATGGTTTGTATGATGCACAGATGGACCATGTGCCTCTAGTAGCGTTCTTAGGACAAGTCGCTTCTACATCCATGAACTATAACTCTTTCCAAGAATTAAACGAAAATCCTATTTTCGCAGATGTCAGCGTATACAATCGTACAGTCATGACGCCCCAAAGTCTTCCACATGTCGTAGATGAAGCCATTAAAGCCGCCTATGAGCATAAAGGTGTGGCTATCGTGACGATTCCTGTTGATCTTGGCTTTGAAGAAATTGATGAACAAGCTTTCTCTACTGCTCACACTCATAAAACAAGTGTGATATTACCAGAAGAAAAAGATCTGCTGGCTGCTTTGCCTTATCTTGAAAAAGCAAAAAAACCAGTTCTTTATGTTGGTCAAGGAACGCGAAACGGATTTCCGCAAATCAAAGAATTCTCAGAACATTTTTCAGTTCCTATTGTCGCTTCCGTTCTAGCAAAAGGAATTATTCCTGATGATTATGAAAACTTTCTTGGTTTTGCTGGACGTGTCGCTACTAAACCCGGAAATGAAGCATTGGCAGAAGCCGATCTGATCTTATTTGTCGGTAGCGACTTCCCGTTTGGACGTGCATTTTTTAATCCAACTGCTGAATTTATCCAAATCGATATTGATGCGTCAAAATTCGGACGGCGCCATGAAACATCTCTGTCGATTCTCGGTGATGCAAACACGGCTTTGCAAAGACTGGTCGAATTAGGTGATGCTCGTCCTGCTGATAGCTGGTACCTAGCAAATCAGGAAAATAAAGAAAAATGGGTAAATTGGTTGAAATCTTTTGAAAATCGTGAGGAAGAACCGATTCGACCAGAGGCTGTCTATAAAGAAATCAATCGGATTGCTGAAGACGATGCGATTTTCGTCACAGATGTCGGTAACACGACTATCCATTCTATTCGCTTATTAAATATGAACGGTAAACAAAAACATACAACCTCTGGATGGTTCGCAACTATGGGTAATGGTGTGCCTGGAGGAATTGCCGCACAACTAAGCTACCCAGAAAAACAAGTATTTACCTTAAGTGGTGATGGCGGATTTGCTATGGTCATGCAAGATATCATTACACAAGTCAAATATCAGCTTCCAATTATCAATGTTGTTTTTTCTAATGATTCTTTTGGTTTCATCGAAGCAGAACAAGAAGATACGGAACAAAAGAAATTCGGTGTATTTTTAGAAGATGCAGATTTCGGTAAAGTTGGAGAAGCACTCGGTGCAAAAAGCTTTACAGTCACAGAATACTCGCAACTTCGGTTTGCCTTTGATGCAGCCGCAAAATCAGATCGTCCTGTAGTGATCGATGTGAAAATCAATAACAAGCGCCCATTGCCAGTAGAAGATCTTCATTTAGATTCAAGAAAATATTCTGAAGAAGAAATCCAAGCATTCAAAGAAAAATATGAAGTCCATGATTTGCCAGTATTGAATGAATTATATGAAAAGAGGTTGTGACAACTGCGGTATGCTTCGAGTAATAAGAACGATGGACAGAAAATAGTTCCTCATATTTTCTAGGACGGCGATTTTATTACCGAGAAGCAGCAGGTGGAGCACCGTGTATCAGAGGTTGTGAAAAAGCTGCCCTGCATCAAGTAATAAGAACAGCCAAACAAAAATAGCTCGTCATATTTTTTCGTTTGGTGGGACTTATTACCGCAGATGCAAGCTTTTGAACACCGTGTATCAAGAGGTTGTGACAACTGCGGTATGTTTCAAGTATTAAGATAAAATTTGTGCCTATTACTTTTCACATTTTTGCATAAATTTGTCTCGACACCTAAAGATGACCTCGTGCATATTTGTCCATGATAAAAAAGCCAGCTACCAATTGCAACAGTCAAACTGTTACCGGAAGCTGGCTTTTTTATTTGTTTGATTTCACTTATCTAAACGCATAGACGATATGTGTGATGCCGAATAACATAAAATAGAACCCCACTAAAAAGCTTAATGTCAACGCAGAAGAAATTGGATTAAACAATAAGAAAATTCCTAATAAAATTCCTAAAATATTGACGATGATCGTAAACCAATAATATCCTTCACTTATTCCTCTTGCCAAGTCAGCAGTAAATAACGCTAAAACGGAATCAGCAATAAACCATACTGCAAAAACAAAAGGCAATGCTGCGACTCCTGCACCAATATTGAATAAGAAAAAGACGCCAACTAGAATATCGATGATCCCGATTATTAAGGGCATCTTTCCTTTATATCCTGTTAGCTCTTTTAATCTATTACGTACAAACAGTTCAAATATTCCTTTAATAAAGGCAAAAATCGCAAAGACTACTACAATTGCAACTAAATTTCCGACAGGGTCTTGAAATGATAACAATGAGACAAGTACAAATAAAATTCCCAAAATCAATGAGCCCCAGTCGATGGTTCTTTTTTCATCCATTTTCAATCCTTCTTTCATTTCTTTTACAGTTTTATAATACTCCCTCTTATAAATAACGTCAAAAATTATGCTGTTGCAAACTAAAAAATCCTATAGCAGCTATTTCTACTCCTCTTTTATGTTTATTTTCTTCATTCTGTTTCACGTGAAACACAAAGAATGTTCGATTGCCTTGAATCTTTTACCTTTCCCCTATATAATTCTATAAGACTTGTCAAAAACTAATAATGATAAAAGTGAGGAAAAAAATTGATTACTGTAAATGATGTGAGTTTGCACTTTTCAGACCGCAAACTATTTGATGATGTGAATATTAAATTTACCCCCGGAAACTGCTATGGCTTGATTGGTGCAAATGGTGCAGGTAAATCAACGTTCCTTAAAGTGTTATCAGGGGATCTGCAGCCTTCCACAGGTTCCGTTACTATGGGACCAGATGAACGGATGGCCGTATTGAAACAGAACCATTACGACTATGAAGACTATACTGTACTTGAAACAGTCATCATGGGACACAAGCGTCTGTATGAAGTGATGAAAGAAAAAGATGCGATTTACATGAAAGAAGATTTCACTGACGAAGATGGTATTCGAGCAGCTGAATTAGAAGGAGAATTTGCTGAGCTTAATGGATGGGAAGCAGAACCAGAAGCAGCTGTTTTACTGCAAGGTCTGAACATCCCTGAAGAATTGCACCATCAGCAAATGAGTGAATTGACTGGCGGACAAAAGGTAAAAGTGTTGTTAGCACAAACACTATTTGGTAAACCTGATGTTCTTTTACTAGACGAACCAACAAACGGTCTGGATATCCAATCGATCAATTGGTTGGAAGAATTTTTAATCAATTTTGAAAATACTGTGATCGTTGTCTCCCATGACCGTCACTTTTTGAACAAAGTATGTACACATATGGCGGATCTGGATTTTGGTAAAATCAAACTTTATGTAGGAAATTATGATTTTTGGTTGGAATCTAGTCAATTGGCGGCTAAGCTCCAAGCGAATGCAAATGCAAAAAAAGAAGAACAAATCAAAGAGCTTCAAGAATTCATTGCTCGCTTTAGTGCGAATGCATCAAAATCAAAACAAGCAACTTCACGTAAAAAAATGCTTGAAAAAATTACTTTGGACGATATCCAGCCTTCTTCTAGACGTTACCCATTCGTTGGATTCAAACCTGAACGTGAGATCGGAAACGACTTATTGCAGGTAGAAAATGTAAGTGTAACGATTGATGGAAAGAAAATCTTAGATGATATATCTTTTAATTTAAACAAAGAAGACAAGGTTGCTTTTGTCGCAGAAAATGATATAACAACAACAACGCTATTCAAAGTTATAATGGGTGAAATTACACCAGATACTGGAACAGTACGTTGGGGAGTAACAACAAGTCATTCTTATTTACCAAAGGATACAACGAAAGAATTCGACACGAATCTAACGATTTTAGACTGGTTGCGCCAATATGCAAGTAAAGAAGAAGATGACAACACCTTCTTAAGAAGTTTCTTAGGAAGAATGCTGTTTTCTGGTGAAGAAGTATTGAAACCAGTGAATGTTTTATCTGGTGGAGAGAAAGTCCGTTGTATGCTCTCAAAAATGATGCTTTCGAAAGCTAACGTACTTGTATTAGACGATCCAACGAACCACTTAGACTTAGAATCAATCACCGCATTGAATGATGGCTTGATGGCATTTACTGGCTCGATCCTGTTTGCCTCTCATGACCATCAATTTATCCAAACATTGGCAAACCGGATCATTGCTGTTTCAGATAAAGGTGTGATTGATCGGGCTGATACGACATATGATGAGTTCTTGGAAAACACAGATATTCAAAAACAATTGAATGAGTTATGGGCGTAACGGTCTATTTAGCTTAAAAAACAAAAAAACAGCGACCTCTAAGAGATAGGATGCTCATCTATCTTTTAAGAGTCGCTATTTTTGTTACATTCAAATCCTGGGCTTTTTTACAGAATGAGTTACTGCTTTTATCGACTGATTCCCATCGAAAAAATCGCGATACAGCCATAGCCTGTGTGACTGGCGATCGTTGGTCCTAAGGGATAAAGCTTCACATCTTTCATCTTTATCTGCTCTTCCAAAAGCCGTTTTGCCTTCTCCGCGCTCTCTAGATCCCCAGCGTAAGCCACATAAACGATTTGATCAAGTGGCGCAACGATTGTTTTTACCGTCTCATTGACGATTGTTTGGATCGACTTGTTCCTTCCGCGAACTTTGTCAACATTCGTCAGCCTTCCTTCTTTATCTACCGTAATAATAGGCTTTACACTCAATAGACTGCCCAGAGTAGCACTTGCTTTGGAAATCCTACCGCCTCGTTCTAGATACTTCAAATCGTCTACAGTTACCCATGAATGGACTTTCAAATAATTTTTTTCCAGCCACTCTAAGGTTTCTTCGATACTTTTCCCTTCTTTTTTCAATCTTGCAGCTTCCAATACTAAAAGCCCTTCCCCGATACTTGCAGCTTTTGTATCAAAAACATAGATCTCAGGGTCTTCATATTCTTCCTTCAGTAATTCAACAGCTTGAAGCGCACTGCTGTAAGAGCCGCTTAATCCACTGGAAAAAGCCACATATAAGACAGGAATCTGTTTTTCCGCATAAGAACGGAAAAATTCTAAATATCGGCCAACATTGATTTGTGATGTCGTAGGCATCGCACCATTTTTCAGCTGATTCATGTAGCGGTCATAATTGAATGTCTTTCCGAGATCATCTACTAACTCTTGATCATTCAATTGGAGATTCATTGATAAAAAATCAATTTTTTCTTCTGCTAATACGTGGTATGGCAGATCACAACAAGAATCTGTTACAATTTGATACACATTTTTCAACCCCTTCTCGTTACATTTTACCCTTATCGTCTATTATAGCAAATCTCTTGCGCTAGACACACTTTAACCGGTTTATTTTCGCAAGTTCTAATCAAAATAAGAGGTTGTGACAGAAGTGGTCAGCTTCAAGAA
>NZ_KV815580.1:0-103803 GCF_001814285.1 Enterococcus sp. HMSC076E04
TCTGGGAAGCAAACGGTTGGTACTAAGATTCATTTATTAATCGAACGGTTTACTTTTATACAAAGAAAGCCAAAAAGAGGTGCGACACAACTAGTGTCGCACCTCTTTTTTATTTACCTAATCTAATGAAACGTTCCAAGTTTTGGTAAGTATTTTTCTTAACTTCTTCAACTGATAGCTCTTTGATTTCAGCGATTGTCTTTAACTGTTCTTCAAGCAGTAAGACATAATCTTTTTCTGAAAAGCTATCACCTAATGCCCATTCTGCTGCATGTAGTCCATCCGTTTCAATAAGTAAGTGGTCGATTGGGACTGTTTTAGCTAGTTGCCAGACTGCTGGGTTCTTTTTCAAATCAAGACCAATGCTGAAATAACAGCCTAAATCAATATAGTCTTGTTGATAGTCCAAAGAAGAATACCAATGAATCAAATAGTGATTAGGGTAAGCTTGGATATAGCTTAAGATCTCTTTTTCGCATCCTTTTGTATGCAGTACAACAGGTTTCTTATTTATGGATGCAAAAGCAAGCT
Source organism: Enterococcus sp. HMSC076E04 (assembly GCF_001814285.1). NCBI lineage: Bacteria > Bacillati > Bacillota > Bacilli > Lactobacillales > Enterococcaceae > Enterococcus > Enterococcus sp. HMSC076E04. The sequence goes on from NZ_KV815580.1 coordinate 532, forward strand.
GTTGCTCAAACACCCTTTTTTGTGTAGACAGCGGCACATTCGTCCAGATATTGTCTAGCCCTATTTCACCGATGATCCTTGCTTTTTTCAAAAAAAGCTCAACTTGTGCAAACGTATAGCTATCCGCTTTCCAAGGATGGATACCGTAACTTAAGACTTGATTCTTGCTTGTTGCAAGCCGTCTGTTTTCCTCCCATTCTTCTGGCGAATCACAATTAATGATCGTCAAAATCGTGTGTTCCTGCTGAAGGAGTGCTAAACTCTGACTCCCATCTAAATGGCAATGAGCATCACTTAACATCTCATTCACCTGCCAATAACTGATAAATCGTTTGCTTCAACTCTGATTGCTGCAGTAGCCATTCACGTGACCGTCGTTTTTCAGGCACTTGAATCTCAGCAATCACATGTGCCGGACGGGCGGAAAGCACAAGAATCCTGTCTGATAAATAAATTGCTTCTTCAATATCATGTGTCACGAGCAAAGTAGTCCGCTTTGCTTTTTTAGGCAGCTTCAGCATCCAGTCTTGCATCTGCCCTCTGGTCATAGCATCTAACGCTCCAAATGGTTCATCAAGAAGCAAGTAAGAAGAAGGATTCATGATTGTTCGTAACAAGGCCGTTCGCTGCTTCATCCCGCCAGATAATTGTTCCGGCAAAAAATGTTCATAGCCGTTTAACCCAAAGATATCCAGATAATCCCTTACTTGTTCTTCATCAATTGCTAGATGATTGATTTTTTGATATAACGTAACGTTTTGATAGACGCTCAGCCAAGGAAGTAACATATCTTCTTGCGGCATATAACTAAATGCTGTATGGAGACCCGTTACTTTTTGATCGTCTACTTTGATCGTTCCAGAAGTCATAGGCTGGACTCCTGTTAAAGTTTTCAGCAATGTTGACTTACCGGCTCCGCTTGGCGCGACAATCGATGTAAAAGTATCTTTAGGGAGAGTGAAATGGATGTCTTCTAATATTTTCAGGTTTTCAATGACTACATTCAAGTGGCTGATTTGGATTGACACATCTATCACTCCTATTTTATAAACTGATTAGTGAATAGTTCTTTCGAAGGTACATCTTGCTTGATCAATCCGTTTTCCTGCATAAAAGCTGTATAATTGCGCCAAACTTTTTCTTCCATCAATCCCCAATTCTCAGGATCATCCGTATAATTTTTTGACAAGAATGCTTGTGATTCTTCTAAAAACGTCCATTCATTTCCTTTTGCATATTTTTGCAACAGTTTAGCACTGTCATTTGGATCCTTAATAGCTTCCTGATAGCCTTTTTTCGTGGCATCCATAAAAGACTGTACCAATCCTGGATCATTTTTGATCAGTTGATCATTCGTAATAATTACCGGAGTATAGTAATCTAACCGTTCATCTAATTCTTTCAATGGGATATAGTTTAGTTTGATACCGGCTTCTTTTGCTTTGATCATATCCCAACCTTCAAAGTACCATTGGATATCTGAGGATTTTCCTAAGCTTTCTGGCCCTTCTCCATTGCTTCCTACCATTGTCAGTTTTGAAAAGTCACCGCCGTCTTTTTCCATCACAGCTTTTAAGACAGCTTCTTCACTTGGACTTTGCCAACCTGCATATGTTTTTCCTTCAAAATCTTTTGGTGAATGGATGTTACTGTCTGATAGGGTGGCGAATCCAGAAGTATTATGTTTGATCACTGTAGCAATTGCTTTGACTGGTATATTCTGTCCATCTGCGTGAGCATAAGTGACATCTTCTTGATAACTTACACCAAATTGTGCTTTGTCCGCACCTACTAGACCAATACTTGTCGAATTATCTCCTGGTTCGATGATTTGGACATCTAAACCAGCCTCTTTATAATAGCCTTTTTCTTTTGCTAGGTAGATGCCAGTATGATTAGTATTCGGTACATAATCCAAAACAAGTGTCACTTTTTTCAAATCCTTCGTTTCTTGTTTGCTACTTGTTTCCTTTGCAGTGCCACAAGCGGATAAAAGCAACAGTAGCGGTAATAAAAGCCATAATTTTTTCATTTGATCCCCTTCTCTTAAAAAATATAAAGCATACGATAATACCCTTTTTTCAATAATGAACAAGCGCCATTCAGCAATAAACTCAATAGAATGACACAAATGATCGCAGCAAAAACTTTATCGATCTGGTAGCTGTTTTTTACGCGTATCATATAATACCCTAAGCCTGCTTGAGCGCTTAGCCATTCTCCAACAACTGCTCCGCTGACACAATAAGTAGCGGCCACTTTTAAACCGGAAAAGAATCCGGATAAACCCGCTGGTATTTTATATATTCGATAAATCTTCCCTGTATCTGCCCCCATCGTTTTCAAAAAGATGATTTGCTCTTTTGATACTTTCCTCAATGTATCCGAAAAAGAAACTACGATCGGAAAATAGCTTATCAAGACAACAAGGATCACTTTTGGAAGCATACCGAAACCAAACCATAGGGTCAGCAAAGGCCCTAAAACCATGATTGGCAACATTTGAGAAATCACTAATAATGGATAAAAAGACATTTCTAAGAACTTCCAATAATCCATTGCCAAAGCAGTAATAAAAGAAAGAACGCTAGCTATTGCCAAACCAATCACTGCTTCATTTAATGTTGTGACAGAATGGGAAAGCAATACGTGTGCATCTGCTGTTAACGCAGAAAATACAGCAGCAGGTCCGGGTAAAATAAAAGCGGGTATTTTCCAAACTAAGACAACGATCTGCCAAATAATTAAAATGAATGCCATACTGACTGCTGGATAAAGATTTTTCTTCATTTTAATGCCTCCTTTCTTCTAATATGGATAACAAAAAACGCTTGAAATGGGCACGACATAGTAACCCGCTTCAAGCGTCTGCTATGTTTCTCCCTTCACCAGTATTAACTGACAGGTTCAATGGGTCTAAGTTCACAACTTACTCTCATGTCGTCTACGACATCCCCAGAAACAGGTATTCATTTTTTAAAGTGTAGCACAAGAAGGAAAAAGCAACAAGCGCTTTAGTTATCATGCTGATTATTTCAATAAATAGGAGAGATCACTTGCCAATGTCGGATACCCCATGATATAGCCATCCAACTCTTTTTTAGTCAATTTTTGATTGATGACTAGTGTCAAATCATCGATCAATTCATCTGCTTGCTCGCTAATCACTGCAGCACCAATCAAATAATTTTGCTGGTCAAAGGTCAATTCAGCCTTAGCAACTGGTTCATTGACGCGATGATAGGTGAACCAACTGGTAAGATCCATCTCCACCACTTGATCTGACGAAGAGGCGTGACTTTTTGTAACTCCTACTTCAGCAAGTTTAGGACTGGCGTAGACGATCGTGGGTATAATCGGATATTTGATAGGTTCGCTTGTTGCATCTGTTATCCGCTTAGCTACATAATTTCCTTCAAAAGTGGCGACTGGTGTCAATTTGGGTGTTTTCCTTGAAACAATATCTCCACACGCAAAAACTTTTGGATTGCTCGTTTGCAAATAATCATTGACCTCAATCCCGTGTTTATCAAAGACGACATTCGCTTGTTCAAGTGCTAAAGATTCTGTATTCGGCTGTCTCCCAGTCGCACAAAAAATCATATCTGCTACTAATTCCGTCTCTTTTCCGACTAAACGATATCGAGTTCCTTCCGAGATGATCTTTTGAGTTTCAACATCAAAAGCAAACTGAATGCCAGATGCTTCCATTTGATGGACGGCTTCCCCTACCAAAGACGCCTCAAATTCTTTTAATGGCCGTTGATTATGATGGACAATGGTTACTTTGCTCCCTGCAGCATTGGCAATCGTAGCCAGTTCAAAAGCAATATATCCGCCGCCGATAAAAATGATTTCTTTAGGCAGTACAGGCAATGATAAAAAATCTGCACTAGTCTTCAAGTATTGCTTTCCTTCCACTGGTAAGATCGTGGGTCTTTGTCCTGTTGCCAGAACAAAGTAATCTCCATGAAAAACTTCTTCATTGACTTCAATAGATGAGTCGTCTAAAAAACGAGCGGTCCCTGAAAGATGATCGATTCCAGCTTCTGCCAATTGTTTTTTCCGATTTTCTGGAACTGGATCTGTGAATGTGCGTTTGAATTTTTGGAGTTCTTCCCAATTAGCGGTTGGGATCTCGTTAAATCCTTTTCCATTCAATTGTTTTATCCGATTACGGGCTTCTACTGCACTCAACAAGACTTTTTTAGGGTCACATCCACGGTTAGGACAAGTCCCGCCCCATAGATCTTCTTCGACCACTAGTACTGTTTTACCTGCTTCTTTCAATCCATAAGCAGCACTTAAGCCGCTCACACCTGAACCGATGACGATTGCCTCATATGTTTTCATTTTCTTCCTCCTTTCGACTTAAAAAAGTAAAGACTTCTTTACTTGTCAGTGAACCAATGTTTTTTCCTTTTTCTACTATCACAATGTTTGGGTACACTGAAAGAAGTGAATACACTTCTTTCAGAGGCGTATCAAGGCAAACTTGTTGATGACTGTTTTTTGGTACTTCTTTTAAAAAATATCCATTGACGACTAAATCTTCGACTCGCCATTCTTTCGTCTGTTTCGGTTCATCAAAGAAATGCCGTACATATTCATTTTTAGGATTCATCAATAACTGTTCTGGTGTGTCGCATTGGATAATTTCTCCATCTTTCATAAACGCAATACGATCTCCTAGCTTGATTGCTTCTTCCATGTTATGCGTAACGAAAACGATGGTCGTTCCCAGTTCTTCATGTAAAGATAAAACTAATTCTTGTAATGAATTTCTTGAAATAGGATCTAATGCGCTAAATGGCTCGTCCATCAAAATCACATCTGGGCTTGCAGCAATAGCTCGGATGATCCCGATCCGTTGCTGTTCTCCTCCAGACAACTCTCTAGGCATACGATCTCGATAAATATCAGGAGATAAGCCAACTTTTTGAAGAAGTTCATCTACACGGTCTGCTCTTTTCTGCTTTTCCCAACCTAACATTTCAGGGATGACTTCAATGTTTTGCTTGACTGTCATGGTCGGGAACAAAGCGATTTGCTGCAGCACATACCCCATATTCCACCGCATTTTCTGCAGATTATATTCATTTAACGATTTTCCTTTGAAGTAGATGTCTCCTGCTGATGGTTTAGATAATCCATTGATCATTTTCAAAGTAGTTGTTTTTCCACTACCGGAAGGCCCAACCAAAACAAAGATTTCTCCTTCTTTGATTGCAAGAGTTAGGTCATCAATGACATATTTTCCATCGTACTTTTTTTGCACATGTTTGAATTCGATTAATTTAGTCACTGATCTCCCTCCTTTAGTAATCCTTCGTTTTCCAGGAAGGTTCGTGCTACTTCTGCCGGTTTTTTCTTTTCGACATTGACTTGATAGTTCATATTGATCATTTGATTTTCTGTTATTTTTCCGCTTAATTTATTCAGCGCTTCAACGATTTCAGGATGGTCCTTGGCAAAATCTGTTTTCATCAGTGGCGCGCCTTGATAAGCTGGGAATAGGCCTTGATCATCTTCTAGAGTGACTAGATCATACTCTTTGAGTTGGCTGTCTGTGGAATAAGCATCCACAATATTGACATCTCCATTATTGATTGCTTGGTAACGCAAACTTGGTTCCATACTTTGTACACTTGAGAAATTCAATCCATATGCTTCTTGAATTCCTTTATATCCATCGGAACGATCAATAAATTCCAGTGTGAATCCCGCTTTGATCTGATCAGAAACTGCTGCTAAATCGGAAATCTTTTTAAGTTGATGCTCGTCTGCAAAAGATTTCTTGACTGCCAAGGCATACGTATTTTGATAAGCCATTGGTTTCAATAATGTCATATCGAATTGTTTGTTCAATAATTCTTCTGCTTCGTCATATGTTTTTTCTTTTGTCAAATCAGCACTTTTCATTGCTTCAGGTACCTTCACCAAGCTTTCTAGGACAGTCCCTGTGAATTCAGGATAGATATCGATTTGCCCTTGATCCAAGGCATTGAACAAAAAACTAGTCTTGCCAAAATTCGGTTTTAATTCAACTTCTGTTTTTGTGTTGTCTTCAATTAATTCTTTGTACATTTGGATCAGGATTTCAGGTTCTGCTCCTAATTTTCCAGCAATCGTGATGGTTTCATTTTTAAATAAGGCAGACTGATATAAAGAAACGCCCCCAAATAAACACACGACGGCTGCTAAAGTAATGATAGAATATCGAGGTTTCTTATGCTGCAACCAGCGAATCAATCCGCTGAATATAATGGCAAGCAAGGCAGAACTGATTGCACCAATCAATGTTAAAACTGGTGTGTTGCGGTCGATACCTAATAAAATAAATGTTCCTAATCCACCTGCTCCGATCAATGCCGCCAAAGTAGCCGTACCGATGATCAAAACTAAGGCAGTTCGGATACCTGAGATAATGACAGGCAATGCGATGGGAAGTTCTACTTTCAGCAAGCGTCTCATTCTGGACATACCAAATGCTACCGCCGCTTCTTCAATAGACGGGTCAATCTCAGCTAGACCAATATACGTGTTTTGGAAAATCGGAAGCAAAGCGTAAATAACAAGTGCAATCAATGCTGGAACAGTTCCGATCCCTACAAATGGGATAAGTAACCCTAATAAGGCAAGTGAAGGAATCGTTTGAAGCACACCCGTGATCTGCAATAAGACTTCTGCCATTTTTTTATGATTAGCTGCCCAAATTGCTAGAGGAATAGCAATCAGTGCTGCAATCAGCAAAGAAATGAGAGAAATAGACAGATGTTGAAATGCAGCTTCCAGCAACTCGCCTTTTCTTTCACTTAATGTTTGTATAAAATTATTCATGCGACCTTCCTTTCTGTTATTCTTTAAGTATAAACATTTCTTTACATTTTCCCAACTAACTTGACTTGCCTTAACCCTACTAGACGTCAGTAATTAATAGAAAAATCACCTCTAAATATGCGGATAAAAAAAGAATCCGAGCAACAAAATCGGATAGATTTTTTGGTTCTCGTTTCTTCACAACGAACATCCAATACATCTATACGAAATGATTACTCGGAATCAACCGTATTTTTTCATATACAACTTTTCTTTTAAATAAAAAGAAACAGCCAATAAAGTAGAAATCTCGTGGGGGAGAACACCTTTATTGGCCTGTTCAACAAGTATTATACTGTATCATGACACTTTTTTGCCAAAAATGTAAAAAACGGTTGTTTTGGCATCATAAACGTCTTGTTTTCTTATTTTTACTTATATCACCACTTTATTTTCTATCTCTTTCACTCCATAAAGCGGAATGAGTTCTTCTTTTGACTGATAATAAACAGCTTTTTCACGGTTCTTCATCAAAAATAGAAAGATTTCTTTCATAGCAAGTGGTGCTTTGCCTTGTTCAAATAAAAAGATGAATTGATACGATTCATTTATCTGGATTCTTGTCACAGGAATCAGTTTTTGGTCTTGAGCCAAAAAAACACCTTGATAATCTGTTTTTTTGGGTGATTTTGTAAGAATTGTCAATAAGTCTGCTGCTCGCATTTTTCCACTCCTTTTTGATAATTTGGAAGAAACAACCAAAAATAAATTTTTTTCATTTTCCTCTTGAAGAAAGAGTATAAGTCAGTATAATGAAGAGGTTGCTGAAAATTTTCAAAAGAAAAGAGGCTAGAAATGAAAAAATTAAATTTAATGACAGAATTGTGCGGAATCATTTTAGGCGCAGGGATCTATGGATTGGCTGTGACAGGCATCAATATTCCATCTAAACTGGCAGATGGTGGTGTTACTGGTATTGCTTTGCTCTTGCATAATCTTTTTGGATTCGCGCCTTCTATCACTTCGCTGCTTTTTAATTTACCTTTACTGCTTATCTCATTGTTTCTTTTTGGAAAACACGCTTTTCTTCGGACGATCGTCGGAACATTTGCGCTGGTTTTCTTTTTACATTTATGGGAAAGCCTTCATATACATTTTGCTGTAGATAGTCTACTGATCAATAGTTTGATGACAGGGATTCTTTCTGGCATTGGTTGCGGTCTCGTCTTTCGATTTGGCGGAAGCACAGGCGGAACAGATATCATTTATCAAGCCATTGAAAAATATTTTCATATTAAGATTGGCAAAAGTCTTTTCTTGATCACTTTTGGTATTTTAGTTGTCTCCTTGCTTTATTTGGATCTCACACATTTTCTGTATACATTGCTTAGCTGTTCTATTCTATCTTATACATTGAATAAAGTGAAGTATCTGGAAATTGGATCTGTTTTACCCCAATTGGAAGCAAAACAGACTACAGAAACATTTGAACCACTTGATCCTCTTGAACAGTTAGAGCACTGATTCTTATTTTTACTATTTTATTTACTTTACTAAAAGATCATTATGTAAACTACGACGTATATTCTTTCAATAAAATTTTTTATAAAATATGAAAACAAACTATTTTTGCAGACAACCTGTGAAAATAGTTTGTTTTTTACTCTTCACCCTTTCTCCTCTTGCTCACGGCAGAAAACATCAGCTAAGAAAAAAAGATTAGGTTACGATATAATCATTCGAGTAGAGTATAAAAAAAGAAACGCCGCAGCGTTTCCTTCCCCACTATAACATAATACAAGGTTGTATTTGACTTATTTAAAATAGCTATTCTCTCCTAAAGAATTTCCCTGATCGTCAATCAGCCCTTGCAGTGAACGTTCTAAGATACTATGGCTTTTTTTCGATTTTTTTTCTTCTGACTGCTTTGTTTCCTCTAATGTTTTTGTTAGATTGAACGTGCGTACAGAAGGCTCATCATTTCTTTTTTCTTGATAAGGCGTTGGTTCTGTATCAAACAACAGATAAGAGTCATCTGTTTTTTTCATTGATTCGATCAAATGCTCTTCAGAAATTTTACTTTCTCTAGGGTCTGGAATAATAGATGCAGGTACATATTTAGGAACAAAATAAGAACGTTCCCGTACCTTTGTGTCCACTGATGAACTTCTCATAGTATTTCGAGACTCTGTCCTCGTTTCACTTTGCCTGACAGGACGAGAAGACTCACCAAAAAGTTTTTTTCGTCCAGTCGACGTGAGTTCTGATTGATGATGTCCAGTATAATCCGGTAATTTTTCTTTATGTTTTTCCAAATTTTCCTTACGCGGAGCTGACTTCAATCCATTTGTTGCACGGCGCTTGCGTCGGACCTGTTCAGTGTTTGTGTTCGTGAAATGGAATTCTTTCATTTGTTCAAACGGGTGCTGATTCTGTTCAGTCAAAAGATCTTCCTGTCCGTCAAATAATACCCGCTTCTTCTCGCTGGTTAATTTTACGCCTAACTCGTCATCGTACGCAGGAAAACGGAAATGTTTTCGTCTGATTTCTTTCATTCAAACCATCCTTCTCAAAAATGGAACTTTTCTCAATAATAGCACAGATTTTTTGTTTTCAGTAGCAATGCGCTGATTATTTTAAGAAAATAGCGATGAATTTCATAAATATATAAAAAGTAACGAGGCTTAATTTGTCGTTTCTCTGATGACTAGTTCAGGGAAAAAACGACGATAACCTTGACTTGCCCCTTTCTCTTCTATTTTTTTCAGCAACATTTCCCCGCATACTTCCCCCATACGGATAATATCTTGCTTGATCGTTGTCAATTTAGGCGAACTGATTTGGTCTAAAAACACGCCATCAAAGCCGATCACACCAAATTCTTCCGGCAAGTGCCCACCAGCATTTACAATTCCTCTTACCGCTCCTAGTGCCAGTCGATCTGAGCTGCATACAAAACAAGTTTTATCGGTGAAACCTGCCCAGTTTTCTATCATATATCTTTCTACTTCTGTCGAATGATTTGGAAATCGCAAGATCTTACTTGGAAGATCAGCTTCCTTCATCACAGATAAGTAACCAGCTTCCCTTGAAAGCTCAAAAGATTCGTCCACTTCGATCCCGATATAAATAATTGTTTGGTAATCTCTTTCTAAGGCATATTGCGTTGCTTTTGCTGTACCATATTCATTATCGCTGTCTACATAGTCATATCCTTCACAATTTTCTCCAAACAAAACAACTGGTTTTTCCAAGCGGTCAATCCAATCGAAGTCTTTTTTTCTGACACCTGTGATGATGTATCCATCACAAGAACCGACATCGAATGCGTCATTTGTAACTAGTTGGAGAGAATAATGCGCTTTTCCGATCCGTTTAGCGATCCCCATCAGCAAATTCATGTAATAGGGCTCGGTTGTGTCGATTTCTTCCAGTATAAATAATTTGATGATCTGTGACCGATTCGTGACAAGTGCTTTTGCAGCAATATTTGGGCGGTAATCCAATTCAGCCATTGCTGAGAAAACTAACTCTTTCAATTCATCCGTCACCTGTTCCGGATGATTGATGACTCGAGAAACCGTCATTTTTGAAACATTGGCACGTTTTGCAACATCTGCTAAAGTGGGCATGCTCTCTTCCTTTCTAACATGTTGTCGTTCTTATTACCAATTATACCAAATTTTCCTAACAGGGTTCATTATAGCCCAAAAGAAAAATCAGAAAATCTCCTATCCTCCTTAAGTGATTTTCCGATTCAGCTATTTCTATTTTTTTATCAAATTCTTTGCTAAAAAAGCGGAAGCTTCCTCCATCAGTGGTATTTGTACCATGTGTCGCTGTGTTTTGGAGGAACGAAAAACAATTTCTTTTCCGTAAGGCTCATGCCGGTTTTTCTCTACAAATCTTTCCGTTTGTATATAAGGGATCTTTTCATCTGCTTGTCCATGCCAAAAGAACAGAGGGCGTCCAGCTAACTTTTCCGGCTGCAATGATAAATCATAACTCTTGATCCACGAGATCAGATCAAAATAGTCTTTTGGCAAGATATAGTTGTATTCTGACGCTCGTCTTGCGATTTCTTTCCCATATTCCAGAGGCGCAGGAGATCCCATCAAACATACACCTGCTGCTATATGAGGATGCTTGGCTAACAACGCGCATGTTGTCATTCCGCCCATCGAAACCCCGCCAACTGCAAGCCGATCATGTAAAAGATCTCTTTTTTCTAAATGCTTGATAAGCGTGTCAAACTCAAACAAGTTCCCGTAGATACTATCCCAAAATGTATAGGATGGAATAGAAGAAACTGGCTGTTTTCGTTCCCCATGATTCATCGCATCTGGCAGGATCACGCGAATACCTTGCTGTGCAATTTTCCTTCCTTGTGTCAAAACTAACTCCTTACTTGTCTGCCATCCGTGATAATAGATGACAACGGGAATCCGTTCTTCTCTTAATTCTTTCAGGACAACTTCTAGCACTGGAATTTGATTGACAGAACGTTTCAATATAATTGGATTCAATGGTTACTCACCTATTTTCATTAAATTTCCTGATCGCCATAGCAACCATGATCCGACAGTCGTCTGGAACAGGTTCAGTATACCAAATAATATAAATGCAGGACTGAATGGCTCAGGAAATAAGAATAGGGAACAAAGCCCCACCACTCCTAATGCTAGCGAAAGGAGAGGATAAATAGAGAAATTCAAAAAACTGGCAACGCTACCGAAAATATTACCAATAAATAGTATCAAAAAGAAAAAAACGCTTAGAATCAAACCATCTGTCAGCGACATCTGAAAAACAATGTTCTCTACATCAATTGGCTGTTGAATCGCATAGACACCTAAGTATATACTGAGAAGGAGACTGAGCACGTGGCTGGCACAAAACACTCGATTGACCGTTTTCATTTTAATCACCTAACCTATCTTTATAATTCTATTATAATCATTTTATCATTTTTTGGTACCGATAAAGTTTCAATTTTTCTTCACTTGCGATTTTTTTTGATATTGTTTTTATACAAATGAAAGGAGTTTTACAAATGATTGATCCTAAAATGTTGGGGATGATCTTCCTCATCAATTTTGCTTATATCACTTTGAACACGTTACGTTTTATGCTGACAATGAAAGGCTACCGGCTGATTGCTCCCCTTGTCAGTATGGTTGAGATCACGATCTATATCGTAGGGCTATCTCTTGTATTGGATCGTTTAGATAATCCGCTGAATTTATTTGTCTATGCGCTAGGTTACGCAGTAGGTATCAGTGTTGGGATTTTGATTGAAGACAAGCTGGCATTAGGATACATCATGGTCACAACGATTTTGCCAGCAAATAGCGCGGAAGATAAAAGTTTGCCTGGTATACTGAGAGAACACGGTTACGGTGTGACACAAACTTCTGCAATGGGTCTAGAAGGCGAGCGACTGGTCTTGGAAATACTTTCTCCTAGAAAAAGCGAACGTGAACTGTATCGTCTGATCAAAGAAATTGAAGAGCGTGCTTTCATCATCTCATATGAGCCAAAATATATTTCAGGTGGTTTTTGGACTAAAAAAGTAAGAAAAAGACAAGGAAAATAACTCACAAATTAAAAAACTGTCGAACATATAAATTAAATTTTAGATGTTCGACAGTTTTTATTTATAATTTTGATTAAAAAACATCGACATATACTCATTGATTTGTTATTATACTTTATATACTTATCAATTTAATTTGGAGATATTATGGAAATTCAACGTAAAACAACTAATTTTTTACATTTAGGCTCTTTTTTTGCAACTTTGACGATTTTATTTTTTCTATGTTATTCGTACGTTAAGACCTCACATGCGCCTTCTAGTGCATTAGGCTGGTTGCTTTTGGATCATTCTGATATTACAGAAACCGAAGAAAATCCGTTTTTTTTGATTCTATCTTCTCTATGCGGCTTGATGTTTTCTGTATATTTCGGTGCCTATTTTTTTCATCGACATCCTGGTACGTTAAATGAAGCTTCAGGTGTATTGATTGCATTTAAAACGTTTTCTTTTTTAGCTATCCTTTTTTATTCGTTTAATCACAATACGCTTTTCTTCTTTATCATGAATGGTTTAGTCGTGATTTTATCTATTTTCACTTATTTTATTTTTTCACTCATTTTTAGCCAAATGAGATGTCCGCTCTTCTTTCGATTAGTTCCTGTCACATGTTTTATCTACAGCTTGTTTTCTTTTTTTGTCCTTGCTTTGATACCATTGGCCAACCCTTCGACGATCCAAGTCGCAGGAAATCTGTTGGATATGCTTTTCATCGTCAGTCTAGGTGTATTTATGTGGCAAAGAAAAAAGAAACAAAATAAAAAGCATTTTGAAGCCTGACTATGACGACTTCATAAATGCTTTTTTAGTTTTAAACACTTCAATCTAAAAAAATAACCCAAGTTTGGATAGATGATTAATAATGACTTACCATTCGTTTCTGAGTGATTCTGGATCACCAAATGGGCTTCCTAATCTAATCGGCTAGTTCTTCCCTTAGAATGCCATACTTGACTGAATCATAATATTGATTATTTAAAAATCTAACTTTTCTTATGACTCCTTCCTTAGTCATTCCACATTTCTCACCAATTTTTTGCATTCCTTTGTTTCCAGACCATGTAGTGAATCCAATATGTGGTAGATAGGCAAAATACTCAAATAATTCTTTTAACCATAAAAGAAGAGAAAGACTCCTCTTGCAAAAATCAGCATAATTTTTGCTTACTGCTCTCTTAGATTCTACTCACCAAAGCTACTCTATATTGTTCCATATTCTTTGATATAAGAAAATGCATGCGGCATAAATTTTTTGCTCAGCTCAGAAAAGATTTGTCGTTTAAGAAAGGCCGTTTCCTCCATTGTCAATGAAGGATCCAATGTTGGAAATTCGATCTCAAGATTGTTTTTTTCGACAATAGGCAATGCTAGTGTAAATGATTCTTCTTCCTTTATGGTATTCGTCACAAGTAATGACTGATGGAAAATACTAGGCCGACGATTTTTATATTTATTCTTACGTATCCTGTCAACGATAACTTCTATTTGATCAAAAAAGTACGCTTCATTTACATCTCCAATAAGTTCGGCTAATTCTTTGAATGCCTTCGTTACAGGAAGCTGATTCTTTTGTATAAAAAAATAATTAGCCAACGTAAGCGGGAAGTGTTCTTTAGAGGAAAGTGTAATAAAACGATACTTCTGATTTCCTGCAGTCGTTCTCAGCAATTCTGTCTCTCGGCTGTTTCTTACTCCATAAAAATGCGTTTCTTTTCGTTCATCTTCAAAACAATACGCCCAAATAACTTCTCCCATCGCTAATTTTTGTTCAGCCACAGAGAGTCTCTTCAATTGGTCGGCTATGGTTTCAGCAGCCGAAGTGGCTTGTTGCAAGTAATCGTTGGGATCAAATACTGGAAAGTTCAAATGATATCTTCGTTCTTCTCTCTTGATTAATCCTGCATCGATCAATAGATCAAGAAAATGAGAAAATTTGTTTTGCGGAAATTCTTTTTTCAATTCTCTTAGAATCGTTTCTTTTTCTCGATGTTCATATAGATAATCGGTCAATAAAGAAAAAAGCGGATCACCGGTCAGTTTTTGATAAAAGTTTTCCTTATTTTTTGAATAATAATAGTTCATATATGTTCTCTTTTCTATCCATTTTATTTTACTTAAAAGGCTTTTACATAAAAAGGAGGAAGAATAAGAGTCATGTTTGACTGTTATTCTCCTCCATTTCTTAGACTTTTAGTATGTTCTGTGTTTCTTTTTATTCAATCGCTTATCCCATTCACTTTGAATGCTTCATCCTACCATTTGATTAGCTGAATACAGCCGTCAACTGAGGTACGACTTGTTTTTTACGTGAAACGACACCTTTAAGCAAAGCTCGGTTGTTGGTCAAAGTTGTTTGGAAAGCTTCTTCTACTTTTTCTTTTTCTTTACCAGCAACAAGTAATTCTGAATCGCTGTCTAAGATATTTGTGACAACTAATACGAATAAATCGTAGCCATTTGCTTTCATTTCTTCTTCCATCGCTGCTTCTAGTTCTGCTTGCCGATCCATCACTTCATTCAGATCCACTGTATTGACTTGAGCGATACGCACATTGGAACTGCCCATTGGGAAACTTTTTGCATCCAAATCAAGAAGAACCGCAGCTGATTTATCACTTAGATTCGTTCCGGCTTTCAACATTTCAAGACCATAGGCAGTTAGATCTACTTCAGCGATTGCTGCAAGTTCTTTTGCAGCTGCTTCGTCTTCAGGCGTACATGTTGGCGATTTGAACAACAATGTATCTGAAATGATAGCTGAAAGCATGATCCCAGCAATTTCTTTAGGGATCGTTACTTGGTTTTCTTTATATAGTTTTAAAATGATCGTACTTGTACATCCAACTGGTTCTGCACGATAGTACAATGGATTAGCTGTTTCAAAGTTTGCAATACGATGGTGGTCTACTACAGCCAAAATATTTACTTCGCTGATATCTGAAATACTTTGTTGGAATTCATTATGATCCACAAGCATGACATCTGCATTTTCTGCTTTAGCTGACTCTACTACTCGTGGTGCAGATAATTGAAAGTGGTCTAATGCGTATTGTGTTTCTTCATTAGGTGTACCTAGAGCAACTGCTTCTGTTTCGTTACCTAATTCATTTTGCAAGTGTGAAAAGGCAATGGCTGCCCCAATTGCATCTGTATCTGGATTTTGGTGACCAAAAACTAAAATTTTTGACATGTCATTCGCTCCTTTGTGATTTCTCCTATTTAATAATAGCAAAAAAACGGAAAGAAGCAATACTTAACTTCTTTCCGATGCGTTCTATCGCGTTAAATATTTTGTATACTCTTCTGTATGAAGCAATCGTTTAGCATTTTCGACACGTTCTTTTGTAGGTGGTTCGATTCCTTCTAATGGATATTTCAAACCAAGTGTTTCCCACTTGTATTTTCCCATCGTATGGTAAGGAAGGATCTCTACTCTGTCTACATTTGACAAGGTTTGGATAAAGTTGTCTAGTCGGATCAAATATTCATCATAATCACTTCGCTCAGGAACTAGTACATGACGAATCCAAACCGGTTTGTTGATTTTTGACAAATATTGAGCCATTTCTAGAATATTTTCATTGTCCCAATGCGTTAGTTTTTTATGCTCTTCATTATCGATGTGTTTGATATCAAATAACAGTAAGTCTGTATACTTCATCAATTCTTGAAAACGAGAGAAGAAGGGTTCTTCATACGTAAAAGGTTTTCCGCATGTATCCAATGTAGTATGCATTTCCCGCTCTTTTGCTTTTTTAAACAGTTCGATCAAAAAATCGATCTGCAATAGAGGCTCTCCGCCACTAACAGTAATACCACCTTTATCTCCCCAGTAAGGTCTGAAGCGTTCCGCTTTATCTAAAAGTTCATCTGCTGAGTACTCTTTCCCTCCGCCAATATTCCAAGTATCAGGATTGTGACAGAATTGGCAACGCATGCGGCATCCTTGCATAAACACGACAAAGCGCAGTCCAGGGCCGTCTACTGAACCGAAAGTTTCGATAGAATGAACATAGCCGATTGTTTTTTCTTCCATTTAAATTCACATCTTTTCTTTGATTTCATTTTAAGTACAAGTTAGCTGTCGAAGCGAAGCTTTTTGAACAAAATTTTTCGCAATCACCGCTTCGTTATGTGTAAAATTTACAGGGACGGAACATACATGTCCTGCCCCTGTAAATCGTGTCTTTCAAATAAGCATACTGATCATTCGATTATGATGCGAAGGATATCTAACGATCTTTCGGCACTGAGTCGAAAGGCTGTTTCCTAAACTTTTTTACATTCTGTCGTGTGAAGTTCTCATCAAGACATCTAGTTGTTGTTCTCTTGTCAAGTCACGGAATTTAACTGCATAACCAGATACCCGGATCGTCAAGTTCGGATATTTCATTGGATTTTCCATTGCATCACGCAATAGATCATTACTGAATACATTGACATTCAAATGATAAGCCCCTTTTGAGAAGTATCCATCTAAGACATTACGCAAGTTTTCGATTCTTGTATCTTGTTCTTTTCCAAGACCAGAAGGATTGATTGTTTGGGTATTTGAAATTCCATCCAATGCACAGCCGTAATTCATTTTAGCTGTTGAGTTCAGGCTAGCTAATAACCCACTTTGTTCTGCATTGTAACTTGGGTTTGCTCCTGGCGCAAGTGGTTTTCCAGCTTCACGGCCATCAGGAGTATTTCCTGTATTTTTACCGTAAACAACATTTGAAGTAATCGTCAATAATGAAGTTGTTGGTTTTGAGTTGCGGTAAGTTTTATGACGTTTGATTTGTCCCATGAAGTATTCCAAGATCCATGAAACTAATTCATCTGCACGGTCATCATCATTTCCGTATTTAGGGAAGTCGCCATCTACTTCAAAATCAACTGCTATTCCTTTTTCATTACGGATTGCTTTTACTTTTGCATATTTGATGGCTGACAAGCTGTCTGCCGCATGAGAGATTCCAGCAATACCTGTAGCAAATGTGCGTTGCAAGTCAGAATCCATCAAGGCAAGCTGAGCTGCTTCATAAGAATACTTATCATGCATGTAATGAATGATGTTCAACGTATTGACATATAGTTCTGCTAACCAATCCATCATATTCATGAAGTTATGTTTCACTTCTTCAAAATCTAGTACTTCTGATGTGATTGGACGATATTCTGGTCCAACTTGGGCGCCAGTCACTTCATCGACCCCACCATTGATAGCATATAATAGTGTTTTAGCCAAGTTAGCACGAGCACCAAAGAACTGCATGTCTTTTCCAACAACTGTTCCTGATACACAGCAAGCAATCGCACAATCATCAGAACCCCATTGTTCACGAAGCTGATTGTCATTCTCAAACTGAATCGAAGAACTTTCAATAGCGATTCGGCTCGCATATGTTCTGAATCCTTCTGGAAGGTGTTCAGAGTACAAAACAGTCAAGTTTGGTTCTGGTGAAGGTCCCATATTTGTCAATGTGTGAAGCAGACGGAAATCATTCTTTGTCACTAATGAACGACCATCTAAGCCCATACCAGCAATGGATAAAGTAGCCCAGATAGGGAAACCTGAGAATAATTGGTTGTATTCAGGTGTACGCGCGAATTTGACCATACGTAATTTCATTACTAAGTGATCGATCAATTCTTGCGCTTCTTTTTCTGTGATTACTCCATTATCCAAATCACGTTGGATATAGATATCAAGGAATGCTGAGATACGTCCGATTGACATCGCAGCGCCATTTTGTGATTTGATTGCTGCTAAATAACCGAAGTATAACCATTGGACAGCTTCTTTTGCATTTGCAGCTGGTTTAGAGATATCATAGCCGTATTTTGCAGCCATTTCTTTCATTTGTGCTAATGCACGATATTGTTCAGTGATTTCTTCACGTAAACGAATCACTTCTTCACTCATCGTATGATAACCAGTCATATCATGATCTTTTTTCTTTTGTTCCATCAAATAGTCGATTCCATACAATGCCACACGACGATAGTCGCCGATGATACGTCCGCGACCGTAAGCGTCTGGAAGCCCTGTAATGATTTTGTTTTTACGAGCTGCACGCATTTCGGCAGTATAGGCATCAAACACCCCTTGATTATGTGTTTTGCGCCAGTCAGTGAAAATATGTGTTAATTCATCGTTTGGTGTATAGCCATTGCTTTTCAGCGCATTGTTAGCCATATTGATTCCACCGAACGGCATGAATGCTTGTTTCAAAGGTTTGTCTGTCTGTAGACCGACGATTTTTTCCAAATCTTTATCCAAATAGCCTGCATCGTGGGAAGTAATAGTTGATACGATTTCTGTATCCATATCATAGACACCGTTACGTTCGAATTGGATATCATTCAGCTTTTGCAATTCATCCCATAATTTTTCTGTTGCTTCTGTTGGGCCTTCCAAAAAGCTGTCATCACCGCGATATTCAGTGTAGTTGTTTTGAATAAAGTCTCTAGTGTCTACGCCTTCTTTCCATTTGGTACCTTTAAATCCATTCCATTGCTCCATTGTATGGACCTCCTAAATTTCTGTTTTATGTAACAGTTTTTACGTGATTAGTATAACACAGCGCCTTATCTTTGCAAGGGTTTTCTTGTTTTTTATTTAACAATTTTTATGTTTTATCTATGTATATTGCAAGTAACGTTGATATACCAATATTTAAGTATTGTGAACACTTTCATCTTTTTTTGCAAACGTATAAGGATTTATTAAAAACAAATGAAAAAGAGGGGCCATCTGTATTAATACAGATGGCCCCTCTTCACTAAAATACCATAACAGTTATGATTCGATGAAAATCTCAGGAGCATCGATAACTTCGATGACTTCTCCACCTTTTTTCTCGTCCATAGCAAACGAACCATTCGATGTTCGATCACCTATAGGAAAATCCGTTGGATCAATCGTTATCTGTTGTCCTTTTTGATTCATCAAGATTATTTCTTTTGATCTTCCTTCCGACATATAGATAATACGGTGCGGATTTTTTTTCAGCTCACGCATGACCGTCACTCCCCGCTTCGCACGTGAAGTTTGGCTGATTTCTTGAGCAAGCATGCGTTTCACAGCTCCTCGCTGAGTAACGATTACGATCGGCGTATCTCCGTCTGCTAACACAAGCAGCCCATTGACAATCCTATCTCCATCTTTCAAATTCATAGACTTCACTCCAGCTGCCTTTGCTCCAACAACGGGAACATCTGTTAAAGGATAGCGCAAGCCCATTCCTTGATGCGTTACTAAGAACACATCTAAGCCTGGCTGGTCTTCTTTCAGATATACAGCAATAAGTTCATCTTCTTCCGCCTTTAGCTTCATACAGCTGAGCGGACGGCTCTTGTAGGTGCGCCATGGTTCGAACTCTGTCATTCGTGTTTGCTTGATCAATCCATTCTTGCTGATGAATACAAATGTTTTCTCTGCTTGGATTTTTTGATATGGGAAAACAGCTAAGATCGATTCATCTACAGACAGATTGGAGATTGTTTGAGAAATGTGTTCGCCAGCATCTTTCCATTTCAAATCGGGTAGTTCATGAACAGGACGGTAGATCACATTTGCTTTATTCGTAATCAGAAGAACATGGTCCAATGTGCTCAATTCACCTGAGTACAGCAAGTAGTCGCCTTCTCGCATCCCGATTTCTTCTGGTTTCGAAGCACTATAAGAACGAAGGCTTGTTCGCTTCACATAGCCTTCTCGTGTCACACTGACGATTACGTCTTCTTGCGCCACTAAAACTTGCGTATCGATTTTGATTTCTTCGATTTCGTCTTCGATTGTCGTCAGACGAGCGGAAGAGTAATTTTTTTTCACTTCTCGCAATTCTTTTTTCATAACAGAGAAAAGCTCTTTGTCGTTTGAAAGGATTTTATTCAACTCTGTGATTTGTGCAATCAAGCTTTCAGATTCCTTTTGAAGCTCTGTGATATCTGTGTTCGTCAAACGATATAGTTGCAATGTGACGATTGCTTCTGCTTGTTCTTCTGTAAATTGGAAAACGTCGACTAAATTCTTTTTGGCGTCTTTTTTGTCTTTACTCTCACGAATCGTTGCGATTACTTCATCCAGAATCGATAAAGCTTTCATCAGGCCTTCCACGATATGCTGTCTTTTTTGAGCTTTGGCTAAATCGAATTGGCTGCGTTTTGTTATGACTTGCTTTCGATGCTCGATATAACTTCTTAAAATGTCTTTCAGTCCAACTTGATGCGGAGTCATATGATCGATAGCGACCATATTGAAATTGTAATTGATCTGTAGCTCAGTGTTTTTGAACAAATAATTCAGAATACCTTGAGCGTTGGCGTCTTTTTTCAATTCAACGACAATTTGCAGACCAGTTCGATCACTTTCATCTCGTACTTCAGCTATTCCATCGATTTTCTTATTCAAACGGATCTCATCCATTTTTTTCACCAATGTCGCTTTATTTACTTCATATGGGATTTCAGTGATCACGATTTGCTGTTTATTGCCCTTCATTGCTTCTATCTTTGTTTTCGAACGAAGAATAACTTTTCCTCGCCCTGTTTCATAAGCTTTTTTGATTTCATCTTTTCCTTGCAAGATCCCTCCTGTTGGAAAGTCAGGTCCAGGAATATATTCCATCAATTTTTCAAGGCTCGCTTGTGGATGATCGATCATATAGATTGTGCCGTCGATCACTTCAGCTAAGTTATGCGTCGGGATTTCTGTCGCATATCCAGCAGATATACCTGTCGATCCATTGACTAGAAGGTTTGGGTATCGAGCTGGAAGGACTGTTGGTTCTTTTTCTGTATCATCAAAATTCCACACGAGATCGACTGTTTCTTTTTCGATATCTGCTAGCATCTCTCCACTTAACTTGGATAATCTGGCTTCAGTATAACGCATCGCAGCAGGTGGATCACCGTCCATACTCCCGTTATTTCCGTGCATCTCGATCAGTACTTCCCGCAACTTCCAATCTTGGCTCATGCGGACCATCGCTTCATAAATACTGCTGTCACCATGAGGATGATAATTCCCCATGATATTTCCGACAGATTTTGCTGATTTACGGAATCCTTTGTCATACGTATTGCCATCTTTGTTCATGGCAAATAATATCCGGCGTTGTACTGGTTTCAATCCATCACGGATATCAGGCAGTGCACGTTCTTGGATAATATATTTGGAATAACGTCCGAAGCGGTCACCCATCACTTCTTCTAAAGTTAATTCTTGTACTTCTTGTCGATTTTCCATCAGGTGACCTCCTATTCTACTTCAAATAACTGATTGTCTTCGTTTTTATCTGCTCGTTCTTCATCTAACAATTCATTAGAAACCGAAGGAGAGATTTCAGCATCCTCTTTTTTATCTAAGATACTGCCATCTTCTTCCAACGTAAATTGTACGTGATTTTCGATCCATTTTCTTCGAGGTTCTACTTTGTCACCCATTAGTGTGGTTACTCGACGCTCAGCTTGCGCAGCATCGTCGATACGGACGCGGATCAACGTACGGGAAGTTGGATCCATCGTTGTTTCCCACAATTGTTCCGCATTCATCTCTCCAAGTCCTTTATATCGCTGTAGCATATATCCTTTGCCGACTTTTTTAATCATTGCTGCCAATTCGTCATCTGTCCACGCATATTCAATGACTTGCTTCTTCCCTTGTCCTTTGGATACTTTATATAAAGGAGGTAACGCGATATATACTTTCCCAGCTTCAATCAGCGGTTTCATATAACGATAAAAGAAAGTAAGCAGTAATACTTGAATATGGGCGCCGTCTGTATCCGCATCGGTCATGATGATTACTTTGTCGTAATTACAGTCTTCGATAGAAAATTCAGGGCCGACTCCTGCACCAATCGTATAGATCATCGTATTGATTTCTTCATTTTTCAAGATATCTTGCATTTTAGCTTTTTCGGTATTGATGACTTTTCCTCGTAAAGGTAGAATTGCTTGGAACTTTCTGTCTCTTCCTTGTTTAGCAGATCCGCCGGCAGAATCCCCTTCGACTAAATACAATTCATTTTTCTTAGGGTTTCGGGATTGTGCGGGTGTCAATTTTCCTGAAAGAAGAGATTCGCCTTTTTTACGTTTCTTCCCATTTCGGCTTTCTTCTCTGGCTTTACGTGCTGCTTCTCTCGCTTCTCTCGCTTTGATTGCTTTACGGACCAACATCTGGCTCATTTCGCTATTTTCCTGCAAATAAAAGCCCATTTGTTCACTGATGACGTTATCTACTACGGTACGAGCAACTGGCGTACCAAGTTTTTCTTTTGTTTGGCCTTCAAATTGCAGAAGATTTTCAGGTACACGGATAGAGAGAACAGCAGCTAATCCTTCTCTGAAATCACTACCTTCCAGATTCTTGTCCCGTTCTTTCAGCAAGCCGACTTTTCTCGCATATTCGTTATAAGATTTCGTCATTGCCGCTTTCATTCCAGCTTCATGGGTTCCACCATCTTTTGTTCGAACATTATTGACAAAAGATAAGACATTTTCTGAATACCCGTCATTGTATTGATAAGCGACCTCTACTTCGATACCTTCTTTTTCTCCTGAAAAATAAACGACCGGTGTCAATGTATCTTTTTCTTCATTCAGGTAATCAACA
The DNA here is from genome assembly GCF_001814285.1 of Enterococcus sp. HMSC076E04. Taxonomy (NCBI): domain Bacteria; kingdom Bacillati; phylum Bacillota; class Bacilli; order Lactobacillales; family Enterococcaceae; genus Enterococcus; species Enterococcus sp. HMSC076E04. Next base: position 23,553 of record NZ_KV815580.1, read on the forward strand.
AATTCTTTGATTCCTTCTTCATAATGGAAAACTTCCTTGACTGATTCTTCTCCCCGAAGATCAGAAAGTGAGATTTTAACGCCTTTTAGAAGAAAGGCAGATTCTCTTAACCGTTCGGCTAAAATTTCGTATGAAAATTTTGTTGTACTAAATATTGTATCGTCTGGTAAAAAATGGACAATCGTCCCGTTTGCTTTTCTTGTTTTTCCTATCTTTTTCAACGTACCGTCAGGTTTACCGCCGTTTTTAAATTTCTGCTGATACTCTATGCCATCTCTAACGATTGTTACAGTCAGCCATTTCGATAAGGCATTTACCACACTGGCTCCTACACCGTGAAGTCCACCAGAAGTTTTGTACCCTCCTTGGCCAAACTTTCCGCCAGCATGCAGCACAGTAAAAATCACTTCAACTGTTGGGATTCCGGAAGCATGCATCCCTACAGGCATCCCGCGTCCGCTATCTGCAACAGTTATACTATTGTCTTCATGGATGGTCACATCAATCTCACTGCCATATCCTGATAATGCTTCATCAACTGCATTATCGACGATTTCATAGACTAAATGATGCAAGCCTCGGCTGTCAGTGGATCCAATGTACATCCCTGGTCTTTTTCTAACTGCCTCTAATCCTTCCAATACTTGGATGGACGAGTCATTATATTCGTTGTTTACTTTTTTTGCCAAGGCAAACGCTCCTTCAATAATACTTTGCGGCAAAACCGCACCACGATTATCATACTAGAAAAGGTCGTGAAAAAAAAGAGGTTAGATGAGAAATCAATTTTAATTATCTCCTAACCGCTTTTTCGACATTCCTCTCTATCGATCATCTCTTCTTTGTGGTCATTTTTATTTTTGGTTTTCTTTCAACTTACCAAGTTCAATCTTGATACAGCGATCCATTACGATGTCTGTGCGTCCTGCTTTTCTTAGCATCTCATCTGCTTCTTCGTTTTCGATCCCTAGTTGTGCCCAAAACACTTTAGCATCGGTTTTCAAAAAATCAGCTGCTATTTCAGGCAAAAATTCGCTCCGTCTAAATACATCTACGATATCGATTGGATCATCGATTTCTGTTACATTCGCATAAACTTTCTCTCCTAGAATTTCTTCACCAGCCAATAATGGATTTACTGGTATGATTTTATATCCATTGTCTTGCAATACCTGTGCAACCATGTAACTTGTTCGCTCTGGTTTATTGCTCAAGCCTACGACGGCAATATTTTTTGCTTCTTTCAAATAGTTAAAAATCGTTTCTTGTGTTGGATTTTTTATAGACATTTCTGTCACCCCTTGCTTTTCTTTTTATTTCATCTATTATACTTGTATCTTTCATTTTTTCAATTGTTCCTGTTACCTATTCATGCTAAAATAAAGGATAGTTTTCAACTTGAGAGAGGGTAAAAAATGAAATTGATCTTATTACTTATTTTAGCATATCTTTTAGGTTCTATTCCTTCCGGTGTCTGGATCGGCAAATTGTTTTTCAAAAAAGATATCCGGCAACATGGGAGCGGTAATACTGGAACCACCAATACATTTCGGGTATTAGGCAAAACCGCCGGGATCGTTGTCCTTCTTATGGATATTTTAAAGGGTACATTGGCTACTTGTCTGCCGATGATTTTTCACCTTTCTGGGACTAACCCTCTTTGGTTTGGGGTATGTGCGATTCTTGGTCATACATTTCCGATATTTGCTGGGTTTAAAGGAGGAAAAGCTGTTGCGACAAGTGCAGGAATGCTTTTAGGATTTAATCCTGTATTTTTTGTTTATTCCTGTATCATTTTTATCGTTAGTCTATTTTGTACAAGTATGGTGAGTTTGAGCAGTATGATCAGTGCAGCGTTGATCACTTTATCCACGATCGTCCTTCCTTATGTAGCTCCTGTGATTTTGGCTAAGCCCAATTGGTTGCTGACGATCATTGCCTTTTTAGTCTCTTCCTTTATCTTCTATCGTCACAAAGACAATATCAAGCGTATCAGAAACCATACGGAAAGTCGAATCCCATTTGGTTTGAACAGCAGCAAGAAAAAATCCTGACACTTTTTCAGTCCAAAGAGATAAAACAGGAGTGTGACAAATCCATGTCACACTCCCTTTTTTCGAACAAACGATGTTCCAGAAGCTGACCACTTCTGCCACAACCTCTTATTACTTGATGTAGAATAGCTTTTTTACACCCTCTTACTTCACTGTGATCGAATATTTTGTCTTGAAGATTTCATGGGCACCTAGTTGATTGATTCCTACTTTTTCCATCAAGTTTCCACTGCTATTCACCGTGTCAGCAATTCCACACCATGGTTCGATACACACGAAAGGGGCTTCTTTTGGATAAGGAGACCAGATTCCTACATAAGGCATATCTTTATAGCTTAAAGTTATGCTATGGTAAGATTTTTCACTCCGAATGGCGTACGCATTTAGTCCTCTTGTTTCAAAAACCAATGCATCTTGATCAAAAAGCTCCCGATTCAAAGCCAAATTCGTATTTGTTTGTCCTAACGTCTTTTGATCCATATCAATGAATGGGCCTTTCAAAGGCAGGCGTAATCTTGATTTCAATGGAGAAAATGCTAGATAAAAGTCTTCGAATGACAATCCTTCTTCAAGAGGTACATTGAAAGCAGGATGTCCACCGATAGAAAAGAACATTTCTTCTTCACCTGTATTTGCTACTTGGTAATGGACCGTGATACCGTCTCCTCCTAATTCATAACTAATCACTAATTCAAAATCAAAAGGATATTTTTCTAATGTCTCCGGTGTATTCCGCAAGATGAAACTAGCCATTTCTTGTCCATGTTCAATGACTTCAAAATCCATATCTCGGGCAAATCCATGTTGTCCCATTTGATATGTTTTCCCTTGGTAAACATACTGGTCATCTTTTAAGCGTCCAACAAAAGGGAATAAAACTGGTGCATGTCTACCCCAATACGCTGGATCACCTTGCCAGATATACTCTAAACCGTGTTCTTTTGATTTTAAACTGATCAATTCCGCACCGTGTTCAGCGATTTCAGCGATCAGCTGGTCATTTTGAATAATAACAGTCATTGCCATTCCTCCAACTTCGACTTACTTTTTAAAATGGGAAGGCTGGAGCAAACATCTATATCCGCCCCAGTCCCCTTGTTTCTAATAACTATGTTTTGCCAATTCGTCTTTAAAACGGGAATTCAATACTTTTAAATAAGTTCCCTTCATGCCTAACGAGCGAGATTCAATGATTCCAGCTGATTCCAATTTTCGTAAAGCATTGACGATCACAGAACGAGTGATTCCGATGCTATCGGCGATGTTAGAAGCAGTCAAACGTCCTTCATCTCCATCCAATGCTTCAAAAATGGCTTGTACAGCCTTTAACTCGCTGTAAGACAATGTGTTGATTGCCATTTGAACAGCCGTTGCACTCCGTACATCAGCTTCGATACTTCGAGACTTCTGATAAAGGATCTGCATACCGACAACCGTAGCTCCATATTCTGCTAAGACGAGATCGTCATCTGCAAACGATTGTTCCACGCGAGATAAAATGATCGTCCCCAGACGTTCGCCAGCTCCAAAGATTGGAACGACAGTCGTCAAACCAAATGGGTATTTTTCTCTTGACTCTACCGGAAACGCAGTAATATCACTTGTAATCGGGATATTAGCTTCAGTTTTCATCAGCTGTGCCACTGTATCAGTGTAAGATTCAGGAAATTGTTTCTCAACAAACATTGTTTTGATTCGTTCATTATTCACATCGTGGCGTTCATTATAACCTAGTAATACTCCGTCACTTCCTATGATATAGGTGTTGCTGTCAAGAATACCACCTAATGTGACAGCCATTTTATCGTAAGGCAAATCTGCTTGCATGTCAAAAGTATTCTTTTGCTGCAAAAGTGTGTTTATCTTGCGGGTTTTCGTTAGCAAGTCTGTCATTGTCGTCCTCCGATTTTATAAAATATAGCGACTTAAATCTTCATTTGCCGCAATTGAGCCAAGTTTGTCATCAACGTATGCTTCTGTGATCGTTATTTCACCCATTTGCATATCTGGTGCTTCAAATAATAGGTCTTCTAATAGTTTTTCCAAAATAGTATGCAGTCTACGTGCACCGATATTATCTGTGTCACGATTGACATCGAAAGCAATTTGAGCGATCCGTTCAATTGCTTCTTTTGTAAATGTAACTGACACATTTTCTGTACCAATCAATGCTACATATTGTTTTATTAAAGCATTATTCGGTTCAGTCAGAATTTTCACAAAATCTTCAGCTGTCAAATCATCTAATTCTACCCGTATTGGGAAGCGTCCTTGAAGTTCTGGAATTAGATCACTTGGTTTAGACAAATGGAAAGCTCCTGAAGCAATGAATAGGACGTGATCTGTTTGGATGATTCCGTATTTTGTGTTTACTTGTGAACCTTCGACAATTGGCAATATGTCTCTTTGGACGCCTTCTCTGGATACTTCTCCAGATTGCTGTGATTTAGAAGTAATCTTATCGATTTCATCGATAAAGATAATCCCGCTTTCTTCTGCTAATTTGATTGCCTCGCTGTGGATATCAGCATCCTTGACTAGTTTTGCTGATTCTTCTTTGATTAATAACTCTAAAGCTTCTTTGACCGTTACCGTCCGTTCCACTTTTTTCTTTGGTGTTAGAGCACCTAACGTTTCATTTAGGTCGATCCCCATTTGCTCCAATCCATTGTTCATCATTGGTGCAGGTTTCTTTTGATCTTCGACTTCAATGGTTACTTCACGATTGTCCAGTAATCCCTTTTGTAGTTGTTCCAAAACTGTACGGCGGTTGATCCGAATATCTTCTGTCACTTCTTCTTGTGGTTCTGCGTTGTTTTGCTGACTAGCATTAAAAAGATTCATCATTTGTTCAAATTGATTAGTGGATTGTTTCTGTTCTTTTTTTATACCAGGCACTAAGATTTTTACCAAACGTTTTTCAGCATTTTTTTTAGCACTTGTGTATACACGGCTGTATTGCTCTTTTTCTACGATTTGGATCGCATTTTCTACTAAATCCCGGACCATTGATTCTACATCTCTTCCGACATAACCGACTTCAGTAAATTTTGTTGCTTCGACTTTGACAAATGGTGCATTGACGATTTTGGCCAAACGTCGCGCGATTTCTGTTTTACCGACCCCTGTAGGTCCGATCATCAGCATATTTTTGGGTGTAATATCTTGTTGCATTTTTTCATCTAACTGCAAACGGCGGTAGCGGTTACGCAAAGCGACGGCAACAGATTTTTTTGCTGCATGCTGTCCTACGATGTACTCGTCTAATTCACTTACGATTTGTCTTGGTGTTTGTTTCAATTCATACATATTTACTCACCTCTTACAGTTCTTCTACGATAATATTATGATTAGTAAAGATACAGATGTCTGCGGCAATATTTAACGCATTTTCTGCAATTTCTTTCGCACTCATGTCATTTTGAGCATAATTTTTCATTGCTCGGGCTGCGGCCAACGCAAAATTCCCGCCTGATCCGATAGCTAAGATGCCATCATCTGGCGTAATTACTTCTCCTGTACCTGAAACAAGAAGCATTTCTTTCTCATTCATTACGATCAGCATCGCTTCAAGTTTTTGCATAGATTGCTGTGTCCGCCATTCTTGAGCTAATTCAACAGCTGCACGTTGCAGATTTCCATTGTATTCGTTCAGTTTGCCTTCAAATTTTTCTTCTAAAGTAAATGCATCTGCGACACTTCCGGCGAAACCTACAACGACTTCGCCATTGTAGATACGTCGTACTTTCTTTGCTGTGCCTTTCATGACAACAGATTCACCCATTGTTACTTGGCCATCTCCAGCCATGGCAAATTTTCCGTCTTTTTCGACAGCACAGATTGTGGTTGAATGAAATGGTGATTCGACCATGTTTGTTTCCTCCTAAATTTGTTCTTTTCCTTATTTTACGCTCTTGGATGGAATGAACGATAGTTTTTTTGTAAACTTTCTTTTGTTACATGGGCATAGATCTGGGTAGTTGATAAATTGGCATGTCCTAACAATTCTTGGACTGTCCGCAAATCTGCCCCATTATTTAATAAATGAGTGGCGAATGTATGGCGCAGCATGTGGGGATGGGTATCGCTATCCAAGCTGCTTTTTTTGATCATCTGATTCAAGACATATTCAATACCAGTAGGCGTGATTGGTTTTCCATGATGATTCACAAAAACAATATCATGCTCTTCGTGATATTTTGTCATCAATACCTGACGGCCTTCTGTGAAATATTCTTGTAGAGCATCTTGGGCAAAAGAACCTAGAGGCGCGTATCTCTCCTTGTTTCCTTTACCATGAATCAACATGACCTCTGAATCAAAATCAATGTCTGATACCAACAGATTGCTACACTCGCTTAAACGGATACCAGATCCGTAAAGGACTTCCAGCAAAGCGCGGTTCCTCAAATCTAGAGGACTATCTCCTGCTACGCTGTCAAAAAGTGCTTGCATTTCATCTTCATAAAAAAAGCGTGGCAATCTCAAATTTTTCTTTTTGAGATGAACGTAAGAAAATGGATTTTCTTTTATCACTTCTTCTTTGAGAAGGTACTGATAAAACGAACGGAGGCTAGCTATCTTGCGACTGATAGAGTTTCTGCTATAGCTGGGGCGATGATCAGCTAATGCACTCAAATAGACACGAACCGTAAAGTATTCCGCCTTCAGCAGATCAGCGTCTCCAGATTCCTCCAAGAAATGTTTAAAATGGAGAATATCTTCTTCATATGCTTCTTTCGTTTTTTCTGAATATCCTCTTTCGACAATCAAATAACGCAAAAATTTTTGTTCCCACGTGGCTTCCGTCATTTTCTCACCTTCCTTTTGTCCCAGAGAATAATTTAGCACAGCGTCTACAAAAAGACAAATAAATTGTCAGAATTTAACCAATATTTCTAAGTTTGTTCACAATTAATGCAATTCCTCACATTTTGTTTGAGAAATCCTTAAGAAAAACGCAAGAAAAAGAGCGAGACTATCCGTCTCACCCTCTTCATCGAGTTTGCTCACTCATTTGGGACTGCTATTTTTTCTAATTCTTTTTTTATTGTCTCATTCGCTTTTAAAGCGCGTTGGGCAATTGCTTCATATCTTGCTTTTTTGTCCCGAATGCGTTCCGGCAATTCAGGAAACAGACCGTAGTTGGCATTCATTGGTTGGAAATGTTTTCCTTCCGCATGAGTAATGTAATAAGCCATGCTTCCAATAGCTGTTTCTTGTGGAAACTCGACTGGTTCCATTTCTTTTGCTAAGCGTGCGGCATTGATTCCAGCAAGTAATCCGCTTGCTGCACTTTCAACATAGCCTTCTACACCAGTCATCTGACCTGCAAAGAACAAATCTTCGCGTTTCGTTGATTGATACGTCGGTTTCAGTAATTCTGGCGAATTCATAAAGCTATTTCGGTGCATAACACCATAGCGAACGAATTCAGCATTTTCCAATCCAGGAATCATCCGGAAAACACGTTTTTGCTCGCCCCATTTCAAGTGAGTTTGGAAGCCCACGATGTTGTATAAAGAAGCTGCAGCATTGTCTTGACGTAGCTGGATAACAGCATAAGGACGTTTGCCAGTTTTAGGATCTTCCAATCCAACTGGTTTCATAGGACCAAAAAGCATTGTTTTGAATCCACGCTGTGCCATTACTTCGATTGGCATACATCCTTCAAAATATTTTTCTTTTTCAAAAGATTTAAGTTCTGCCACTTCGGCATTGATTAGTGCCTCATGGAAAGCTCTGAATTCCTCTTCTGTCATCGGACAGTTCAAGTAAGCTGCTTCTCCTTTGTCATAGCGGGACTTCAAATATACTTTATCCATATCGATCGTAGCTTTGTCTACGATCGGTGCAGCTGCGTCGTAGAAATAAAAACCATCTGAACCATTGAATGCTTTGATGCTTTCTGCCAATGGATGAGAAGTCAACGGTCCTGTTGCTACTACGGTGATTCCTTCTGGTATTTCAGTAATTTCTTCGTTTATCACTGTTACTAATGGATGCTCTTTGACTTTTCGGGTAATCGTTTCAGAAAAAGAATCTCGGTCAACAGCTAAAGCACCACCAGCTGGCACTGCTGTTTCATCTGCCGAAGTGATTACTACTGAATTCAATCGTCGCATTTCTTCTTTCAATAATCCTACTGCGTTAGCCAAACTGTTTCCTCTTAGTGAATTGGAACATACTAGTTCAGCAAAATTACTTGTGTGATGCGCCTCAGTCGATTTGACTGGACGCATTTCATATAAACGGACAGGTACTCCTGCTTGTGCGATCTGCCAAGCAGCTTCACTTCCGGCAAGTCCTGCTCCAACAACATTTACCATTTTCAATGAAAGAACCTCTTTTCTATTATTTTTGGATGTCTTCTTCGTAGTCTCCATTTACACAGACTACTTGTTTGCCACCTTTGACTTTCTTTTCGACCAGATATCCGTCACATTTTGGACAATTTCTGCCCACTGGTTTATCCCAAGAAGTGAATTCACATTCTGGGAAACGAGAACAACCGTAGAACAGTCTGTTTTTCTTAGATTTTCGTTCGATGACTTGCCCTTCATGACATACTGGACAAGTCACACCGATTTCTTTTACGATCGGTTTGGTATTCCGACAATCAGGAAAATTGCTACAAGCATAAAACTTCCCGTATTTCCCTAATTTTATCACCATCGGATGTCCACAGACATCACAATCGAATCCTGCTGGTTCATCTTTGATTTGGATTTTTTCGATTTTTTCTTCCGCATTCGTCAGTTCTTTTTCAAACGGTTTATAGAAACGATCGACTACTTTGACCCACGCTTCCGTGCCTTCTTCGATTTTATCCAAATCTCCTTCCATTTCTGCTGTGAAATGGATATCGACGATTTGAGGGAAGAATTCACAGATCAGCGAATTGACAATCTCTCCTAATTCTGTCGGCTCAAATCTTTTTTGTGTCAATTTTACATAGTAGCGTCTTTGGATCGTATCAAGTGTTGGTGCATAAGTGGAAGGTCGCCCTACCCCGTTTTCTTCTAGTGCACGAATCAACGTAGCCTCACTGAAACGTGCAGGTGGTTGAGTAAAATGCTGTTTTGGTTCAATATCAACAGATTGGACGACATCGCCTTCTTCAAGTTCTGGAAGAATATTTTCTTTCTCTTCTTTGCCGTCATCTCTACCTTCCACATACACTTGCATGAATCCTTTGAATTTGATTTTTGAACCGTTCGCAATGAAGATCACACCATTTTGTTCTAATGTTACTTTCATTGTATCTAAAATAGCCGGCGTCATCTGACTAGCCACAAAACGTGACCAGATCAATGTATAAAGTTTCAATTGATCTTTATCTAAATATTGTTTGAGTTCATCTGGTGTACGAAGCACACTTGTTGGACGCACAGCTTCATGGGCATCTTGTGCACCTTGAGCATTTTTGATCTTTCGGTGATCATGTCTAGAAAATTCTTTTCCATACGTATCTTCAATAAATGCTGCGGCCTCTGCTTTTGCTGTATCGGCAATCCGGGTAGAATCAGTACGCATGTATGTAATCAAGCCGACTGTTCCTTGTTTACCCAAAGTGATTCCTTCATATAATTGTTGTGCTACCATCATGGTTTTTCTTGTTCGAAAGTTTAATTTACGGGCAGCTTCCTGTTGCAGGCTACTTGTAGTGAAAGGATTCGCAGGGTTTCTTTTGCGCTCTTTCTTTTCTACTTTTTTAACTTCGAAGTCTGTTCCATCAATTCTAGCAGTGACTTCTTTTACACTTTGTGCATCTGGTAATTTCTTTTTCTTACCGTCGATTCCCCAGAAATTTGCTTTGAATTTCTTGCGAGCTTTTTTAAAATTACCGTCGATGCTCCAATATTCTTCTGGAACAAATTCTCGGATCTCTTTTTCACGGTCAATAATAATTTTTAAAGCGACAGATTGGACACGTCCTGCACTTAACCCTTTCTTGACTTTGCGCCAAAGAATAGGGCTGATCGAATAACCAACGATTCTGTCTAAGGTACGACGAGCTTGCTGTGCATCTACTAAATCTACATCGATTGTTCTTGGTTCCTTAAAGGCTGCTTTGACTGCATCTTTTGTGATTTCATTGAAGACCACCCGATTTTTTTCTTTCAGATCCAACCCAAGTAGGTACGCTAAATGCCAAGCAATCGCTTCTCCTTCTCTATCCGGGTCACTTGCCAAGTAAACTTTTTGAGCTTTTTTTGCTGCGGCTTTCAGGCTTTTGATGACATCGCCTTTTCCGCGTATAGAAATATAATGGGGTTCATAATTGTTTTCAAAATCGATACCCATTTTACTTTTCGGTAAATCTCTTATATGGCCAACACTGGCCATTACTTTATAGTTTCGTCCAAGATATTTCTCAATCGTCTTGGCTTTTGCAGGTGATTCTACAATCACTAAATATTTATACGCCATTACTGAATGGACTCCTTTCCATTGTCGTGTTCCTACTATTAAAAGAGGATTCATACAAATCGTAGCTAATCATATCCATTCAGAAAACGTTTGTCAAGAAAAGCAAATGAAAAGTATGGTGTTATTCTTTAAATTCTGCCAAGATATCTTCACCCGAAACCGTGCAAACTGCACCGTCTTGGATCAAATGATGACATCCGGTAGAATGTTCTGTTAAAATATTTCCTGGAACAGAAAAAACTGTTCTTCCAAGATCCAATGCTTGCTGTGCTGTTATCAGAGAGCCGCTTTTTTTCTTGGCTTCAAAGACACATGTTCCTTTAGACAAAGCTGCGATAATACGATTTCTCATTGGAAAACGATGCTTTTTCGGGCCGGATTGAGGAGGATATTCACTCAAAAGAAGATGATCATTTGCAATCACCTCTTGCAGGTCACGATTTTCAGCAGGATAAACTTGCTCTATCCCTGTTCCAATGACCGCGATTGTCCGTCCACCATGAGAGATTGCTGCTTGGTGACTGTAGGTATCTATCCCTTTCGCGCAGCCACTGACGATCACATATCCAGCTTCTACCACTGGTTTTAGTAAATAATACACTGTTTTTTTTGCTAAAGCAGAAGTACGTCTTCCACCAACAACGCTCAACATATTACAAGAAAGTAAAGACAGGTCACCACTGTAAAACAGGACAATTGGCGGATAGGTCAAGTGAAGCAACTGAGGGGGATAGTTGAGATCAAAGCAAGTAACAAACGACTGTTTCGATTGGATATTGTCCCAATTATTGTGAATTTCTTGCCAACTTGTACGGAACAGCTCCCGATGTGCGGTGATTTTTCCTATCTTAACGATGTCTTCAAATCCGATTTCTTTGTAAGGATACTGCATCATCCAGTTAGCAAGTGCCCATTTCCCTTGGCTACTGATTCCTTTTGCATAAGCAAGTTTCAATAAATTCTCTTCTATTTGATACATCATAAAACCGCCTTTCGTCTCTCTTTTTAATAAGATACGTAAAAGCGGCTGTTTTTTATTGTAAATATTTTTTTACAGGTGCAAAACTTTTGCGATGGATTGGCGTAATCCCTTGTCTTTCAAGTCCTTCTAAGTGTTCCTTTGTTCCATAGCCTGCATTATGCGAGAAACCATACCCAGGATAAAGCACGTCATATTCTTTCATCAATTGGTCTCGATATACTTTAGCAATGATACTTGCAGCCGCAATCGACACAGATCGTGCATCCCCTTTGATTATTTTTTCCTGCTGTATAGGCAAATCCAAGGTCATCGCATCGATCAACAAATAGCTTGGTGCAATAGACAAGTTTTCTACTGCTTGGATCATCGCCAATTTACTTGCTTCATAAATATTCACTTCATCGATTGCCTGCTGATCAATGATTCCGATCCCGATGGCCAAAGCTTTTTCTTGAATTTGTTGAGAAAGAAGTTCTCGTTTTTTCTCTGATAACTGTTTTGAATCATTCAGCCCTAATATGATCTCATTTTTCGGCAAGATAACTGCAGCTGCCACGACAGGTCCAGCTAACGGTCCTCTTCCTACTTCATCAATGCCGGCAATCCATTGGTGACCTTGTGCGTACCCTTGTTTTTCAAAGCAAAACATTTCTTCATATTTTTCCTTGATCAATGCCTCTTTTTTCAATCGTCGTTCAAAAGAAACTAGCGCTTGCTGTACGCCTTTGCGTGGATCGTTTCTCAATGATTCTAGTGTAGGATCATCTATTCTCTGTATGCTTTTCAATCGTTCTTTGATACTTTGGATGGATTCATTCATCGCTTTTTTGCTCTATTTCTTCGCAACGATCCAATGTGTATCGACCAAGTTTTCCTTGACGGATATCATGCACGACTAGTTCGCTGCCGCGATCATAGTCTTCTTTATACCCACGTTTTGCTGTGATATCCATCAGCAATTCCGGTGCCAATTTTTCTTCTTGCTCGATTGGCAAACCATAACGATCGCTGATTCTTCCTGAATAATATCGGGCAAAAAAGTCCAATCCGTAAATCGCCAAATCATCTAAATGGACAAGTTGGTCTTTGATGGCGCCTGTCAGCGCTAGTTTTTTGCCGATTTCTTCATCTTCAAATTTAGGCCATAAAATCCCTGGTGTGTCTAACAATTCCAACTCGTTACCTAAACGAAGCCACTGCTGACCTTTTGTTACACCTGGTTTATTTCCTGTCTGAGCAATTTTTTTGCCTACTAGTCGATTCATCAACGTAGACTTTCCAACATTCGGAATACCCAACACCATTGCCCGAATAGCGCGAGGCTTGATCCCACGAGCAGCGTCTCTTGCTCGCTTTTCTTTCAACGCTTCTTTAGCTGCAGGTACTAGCCCTTTGATTCCTTTACTTTCTTGTGCCGTGATAGCTAACGCAAGGTGGCCTTGCTTACGAAAATATTCTTGCCACAGCTTTGTCTGTTGTGGATCTGCTAGATCCGCTTTATTCAACAAAACAAGCCGAGGCTTTTGCTGAATGATCTGATCTAGCATTGGATTACGAGAAGATAAAGGTAAACGTGCATCTACCAATTCAAATACGATGTCCACATATTTCATTTTTTCAGAAACTTCTCGTCGGGCTTTTGCCATGTGTCCTGGAAACCATTGGATGGTCATTGTTCTCTCCATTCCTTTCATATCGGAATATTCTCCGACTTTACTTGTTTTTTTTCAATATATATTCACTTTTTCTATTATAAAAAAATCCTATCTATTAGTTAAGTGAAAGTGAACCAGTCCTCATTCTATCACATCTTCTCTTTTTTGATGATGTAAATTTTTTATTTTGATCTCTCTATACGAGCCTGATTTTTTGACAGCGCTTCCTAAATAAGAGATGATGGACGAACAAAGCAGAAAGGAGACGAAACAAATGAATAGTATGGTTTTTGTTAATTTTCCTGTTGCCGATGTCAATCGTTCCGTTGCTTTTTATGAAAAGCTTGGGTTTAAAAAAAACGAAGAATTCTCTACTGAAGAAGCTAGTTCAATGGTGTGGGATGACACTTTTTGGGTGATGCTCCTCTCTCATGATTTTTATAAAAAATTTATAAAAGATAAAGAAATAGCCGATAATAAAAAAACAAGTGGCGCTTTGATTTCGTTTAGCATGGACAACGCGGACAAAGTAAAAAAATTCGCTCAAATTGCCAAAGAAAATGGTGGTACTTTCCACGAAGTCGATATGGGAATACCTGAAGAAGAAATGTTTTCATTAGAAGTCCAAGATTTGGATGGAAACACATTAGAACCCGTATGGATGAAGATGTAAGCAGATAACGAAACTGACGTTTTTATAACAAAAAAATAGAGATGGGTGATATGATAAGTATTCTCCACCTCTATTTTTTTCGATCGTACAATTGCCTTTTTTACAGTTTATAAAATCAGTCTTCTTCTCCTTTTATTAGTCGTTGGATGGTTACTTTTGTAAATCGCAAAGGTGTCATGACACATCGGCGATTTTATGGTATCCTTTTCTTATTAACTGACAAAGGAGAGAATATTTTGAACACTTTGATTGCAAAAGACGTTTTTAGATTGCCTGAAATGAATGCAAGATTGTTATCGACCTCTGCCCTTTTATTAGCCCTTGATGTCATCTTATACAAGATAGCGATTGGTCCTGCTTATTTTCAAGTCACATTCGGATTTTTAAGTATGGCGCTTATGGGTTATCTATATGGGCCGATCTGGGCTGGTTTGCTTGAAATGTTGTCGAACACTTTGAATTTCACAATATTTGGTTCAGGTACGTTTCAAGCTGCTTTTCTTATCACAGCATTCCTTGGTGGGTTTATCAATGGCTTATTTTTATATCATAAAAAGATAAATCTGCTTTCCGTCATCGCCGCCCAACTATTGATTATGATTCCAGTTAGCCTTTTTATCAATTCTTGGCTGATGTCTGTTTTGTTTGGTGCAGATTTCAAAGTGATTTTTCTAGGCAGGGTTATCAGGAATATGATTCAGATTCCTATTCAAGTAACAGTCGTTTATTCATTTATCAAAGCTTTAGAGGCTAGAAAAGTGTTTAAACGAGCTGTTTGATTTTATGTACTAAGGTAATATGCTGATTTTGGACCAAACGATAAAGAGGTTGTGACAAAAGAATGGTCACAACCTCTTTATTATTTCTCACTGGATCCATTTTATTTCATCAAGCGGATAATACACAAATCTTGCTTTACCTAAAATATCCGTTTTATTGATCGTACCAAATGAGCGGCTATCTTTTGAAACTCTTCGATTATCTCCAAGTACAAAGTAACTATCTTCGGGAAGCTTCGATTGACCCGTCAGTTCTTGTAGTGTGAAGTCCGTCGTATAGGACGCATTTGCATGATCTGACTTCATGTTTTTAGTTAGATAAGGCTCCTTCACTACTTTTCCATTGATCTTCAATTGATCATTTTGGTAGCTAACATTTTCTCCTGGAAGCCCAATCACTCGTTTGATATAAATCGTCCCATCTGCTAATTGAAAAACAACAATATCAAATCGTCTGATCTCCGAAAATTTTTCCATCACAACCATGTCGCCTTGTTTCAAGACATTTTCCATTGAATTGCCTTCCACTGGTACAGGGATGAACAAAAATCCCCGCAACATGAACGCAATGAATACAGAAACAAGCAAGTATTTGAATATAAGCCAGAAGCGATCAATATAGCGTTGTTTTTTTGTCAATCTCTATCAATCCATCCCTCGTTTTTTCATTCTTTCTTTATTATAAGAAAAATATCAAAAAAATGCGACTAGATAGCTGAAATAAAAATAATTCTTTCTATCAAACTGTTGGACAAAAAGCGCTTGGATCATAAATGGAAAGCCAATTTTTATAAGTCATGATTGTTCTCTAAATATTTTTCCCAGGCTTCGTCAAAAATATCCATGGATGGCAAATAGTCGACATTCAATTCTAGATAACTAGAAATTTCTTCGTAGCTAGAGCTATGCTTAGGGAATTGGATATCTTTACCGGCTTCTGTAGCAAAAATAGATAAAGTATCATGTGCACCACCGCCTCGCAGTGTCATTAAATAGTGAAAAAAGCTTCGATTCACCCTTCGTTCCTCCAATTTTCTTCAATAAAGGCAGCCCGGCGTGCATGGTTTCTTTTAAAATTTTCAGCATGCTTTTTATAATACTCTTGATGGTCTTCTTCTGCTAGATAAAATGGTTGGGCTGGTTCGATTTTCGTAACGATTGGCTGTTCGAAACGTCCACTTTCAGCTAGCTGTTTCTTACTTTTTTCAGCAATGATCCGTTGTTCTTCTGTCAAATAAAAGATGACCGGACGGTAATTGTCGCCGCGATCCTCAAATTGTCCAAAAGCATCAGTCGGATCCGTTTGCTGCCAGTAAAGTTCTACTAACTGTTCATATGAAATCAATGTTGGATCATAGATAATCTCCACGGCTTCCGTATGTCCAGTCGTTTGGCTTTTTACTTGTTCATAAGTTGGATCTGGTACGTGTCCTCCAGTATATCCTGACATCACTGTATGAATACCAGGAAGCGTATCGAAAGGTTGGATCATACACCAGAAGCAGCCTCCTGCAAATATTGCTCGTTCCATTATTATTCCTCCTCTAATACTACTCATTTGATGTTTTATTGTTCTCTTTTGTTTTGCTTTCAGTACTGCTGTTGCTAGTTTTGTTTGTATTTGAGTTGTTTGAAGCATCAGAGGTATCTTTTGGCAAATATAGACTAAATCGAATGTCATCATTTACTAAGTCGATTTTATCTGCTTTAATATACATCCCGTTTTGCATTCGGAATTGATCTAATCTAAGCATGATAGTCAAATCATCTGTATTAACTTCGATCCAATCTGGCAATTTATAGTTTCTCTTGATCATATTCATCACATCTTTGATTGGCAAACTCAATGTTCCAATAGAAAGACTTCTAGCTTTTAGTTGGACATTTCCATTTTCCATCACATAAGGATCAAAATATAAATAGAAATTGATAGGAAAACCTAATACTTCGAAAGTACCATTGAGCAGTGCTTCATTTTCCAAATAGAATTTATATTCGATATCACTATCTTTTTGATACTCACTAAGGAAAAAGCTAATGATTTGATTGACTTTTTCTTTATTTGAATTGATCGTGAGGACAGGATCGCCTTGCCTTTCCGTGAGGGCAGGTATTTCTGGGAGTTCTGGTTCCCGATTAGCAAAAATACGGCTACCTAAAAATACTGTCGAACCGAGTACTACCCCAAGAAGGATAAGAAAGGCGACTTTCCAGTAATTCATTTTCTTTGCTTTGTTTGAAGTTGCTCCAGATCTTGTTTTCATGTTTTTTAATCGTCCTCCTTCTCTAGCCATTGGTTTTGTGTCTCGATCAGCTGATCTCTCACTGCATTTGCCATCAATTGATAACCTAAATTATTCGGATGGAAATGATCTTCTTCGTAAAGCACATTGTTTTTGATGCCATTTAGATTTTCTGTCGTGCTAGTTGTTTGATCTGTGCCTTCTTCTGTGACACCTACTTCCTGAATCAATCCTTGATAAAGCAAATCGTTGATTGGGATAAAGTAGCAGTTCGGCATTTTTTTCGTCACCGTTTCTGTTCCTTTGTTCCAATTATTAACGATGGTCTGCATGTCAGTGATTTCAGGAAAGTTCAAATAAAATGGATTGTAGATGCCTAAAATATAAATTGGCGCGGTTTTATTGAGGGATCGAAATTCTTCCAATAGTTCTGTGACATTTTCCTGATAGTTTTTCAGTGGTTTTTTAAAGGAATTGACCGTTAACCCGAACAAATTATTTTGGATAACTTTCATCAAATCATTTCCGCCAACAGTCAGCGTGATAAAATCAGCTGTTTTGATATTGTTTCGAATTTCTTCTTTTGTTTTTACTCGCTTTAAGATCTGGTCACTTCGTTCACCATTTACACCATAATTTTCTGTTTCAACCGCAGTCAAATTATAACGGTCTTTTAGATCATTTGCGACAAGGGGAACGAAGCCTCCTTGTTTGGTTTGATCTCCTACTCCTTCAGTCAGCGAATCTCCGATAGCTATGTAGTGAAGTTTTTCTTTTTTATTTGGATCTTCTCTCACAGTAGTTACTGGTTTCATTAGAGGGCCAGCTTTCGGTATGGAAGCAGCTAGACCTGCATAGATGATGATCGCAATTAATAATGGGAACAAAACGAGGATCAAATGTCGTTTCGTTAATTTCATCTTTTCACCTCTTGTATTCGATTGGTCTAATGTTATCAAAAATTTTCTCAAAAAGGTAGTCTTTATGAAAAAAGAAAATAATTATTTTCCTATTTTTACAAAGAAAAAGAGAATAAGCTAAAAGCCTTGCAGGCTGAGGGCTTATCCTCTTTTTGACTAGTCTACGTAATACATGATTGCAAACGCGTCTTTCCCAGTATGCGTAGCGATAACCGGATTCGTATGCAGTACAGGGATATGCATATCAGGAAACAATTCTTGCAGACCTTCTTTGAATTCTTGTGCCAATTCTTTTGCATCCGCATGTGAGATGCCGATTTGCCGCACATTTGGCAATTCTTTCAGTTCGTTTTTCAAATTATTGAACCATTTGTCGAACGTTTTCTTTCCTCGCCCCTTCGTTACAGGAATCAATTCAGAGTGGGCGAAATTCATCACCACGCGTATGTTCAAAACACTAGACAGTAAACCAGTCGTTCGGCTAATTCTTCCACCTTTTACCAAGTTGTCTAGTGTGGAAATTCCGATGTATAATTTTGTATGATCTTGTACTTTTTTGACTTCTTCAAGGATTTCCTCTACTGATTTACCTTCTTTTGCTAATTCAGCTGCTCGAATTACCTGAAACGATAATCCTTGGTCAGTGGTATCACTGTCGATAACCGTTACTTTCGTTTTTGTTAAATTACTAGCTTGTCTTGCTGCTTCTACTGTTCCACTCAAGCCTTTTGTCATGTGGATCGAAATCACTTCACTGCCGTCTTCTCCTAACTCATCATACATTGAGATGAATTCTCCAATCGGTGGTTGGCTGGTTTTTGGCAGATTTTTTGCTTTCGCCATCATTTCCATAAATCTTTCACCGTCTAATTGGTCATCATCCGGATATACTGTTCCGTCGATCATGATGGATAGCGGCATGACACGAATGCCTAAAGCGTCGCGTATGTTTTTTTCCATCGTACATGAAGAATCTGTTACGATTTTTACGTTTGTCATTATTTTCTCTCTCTTTCTTTAACAAGATGCCTTATTCATGTTAAACTACATGTAAGACAATTTCTATTTTTAGTATAACAGACAAATAATGATTTTTCATTAATTACACCTAGTAAAGGAGCCGTTTTCATGGAAAAAACGAAATTTAATCGAACGTATGAAATATTAAATGAAGTGTTTAATGCAATCACCCATGGAATTGGGACTGGATTGAGTATCGCAGGACTAGTGATTCTTTTGATAAAGGGTGCCCACTTGCATTCCTCACTCCATATTGTCTCTTATGCTATCTATGGATCGATGATGATTCTTTTATTTTTAACGTCTACGTTGTTTCATTCATTGATTTTTACAAAAGCAAAAAAGGTGTTCCAAGTATTCGATCATAGTTCGATTTTTCTTTTGATTGCAGGAAGTTATACTCCTTTTTGTTTGCTGAGTATCCGAGGATGGCTAGGTTGGACTTTATTTGTATTGATCTGGTTGTTTGCGATTCTTGGCATTATATATAAAGCGTTGACGTTGCATAAACGCGAGAGAGTATCAAAAGTATCTACGATCATCTATATTTTTATGGGGTGGCTCTGTGTCGTGGCTGCTGTTCCTCTTTATCATTCTCTTGGAATGACTGGTGTTATTTTGATGGTGGCAGGCGGCCTTTCTTACACGATAGGCGCATTCTTTTATAGTTTGAATTCTATCCGCTATATGCATGTTGTTTGGCATTTGTTTGTTATGTTAGGTGCAGGTTTTATGTACTTCTCTGTTTTATTCTTTACTTAATAAAAAAGCTATTGATGGGTCAGCTCTAAATAAAAGCTGTTCCATCAATAGTTTTTTTTATCGTCTATTCGCCTGTCCCTTTTTTTAAAGGATTCTCATTACGCTGATAGGTTTCAAATTGATGCGGGTAACGATTTTTTTCATCTATTTCTCCTTGACTCGTATTGATCAATGACCAATCAGACCAGTCAACAGGTGGAAAATAAGCATCTCCATCAAATACATGATGGATGACTGTCCGGTATAATATCGTACAAAATGGTAGAAATTCTTGATAAACAGCTGAACCTCCAGCGATGAAAAAAATACCGTCTGTTTCTTTTTCCAAGGCAAGCACTTCTTCTACACTATGCATAACATGCACGCCTTCTGCTGTATAGGAAGGATCTCTAGTCAAAACAATCGTTTGACGATTCGGCAACGGACGGCTGCCCATCCCTTCGAAAGTTTTACGTCCCATCACTAATGTATTTGCTTCTGTCATTTGTTTAAAGAATTTCAGATCATTTGGCAAACGCCAAGGAAGGCGGTCTTCTTTTCCAATCAATCCGTTTTCGTCCTGTGCCCAAATTGCAGCTAACATTTTCTCATCCTTTCTGATTTTAAACAGCGATAGGCGCTTTGATTGTTGGATGTGGGTCATATCCTTCTAACTGGATATCTTCCATCTCAAAATCAAATACTGACTGCTTTTCCTGATTCAAAGCTAAAGTTGGAAATGCGCGTACTTCTCGGCTTAATTGTTCTTTCATTTGTTCGATATGGTTGATATAAAGATGAGCATCTCCTAATGTATGAACAAATTCTCCCACCTCTAAACCTGTTTCATGTGCAATCAAGTGAGTCAGCAACGCATAACTTGCAATATTGAACGGAACACCTAGAAAGACATCCCCACTACGTTGATACAATTGGCAGCTTAACCGTCCCTCTTGCACATAAAATTGAAACATTGTATGGCAAGGAGGCAAAGCCATGCTAGGAACATCTTCTGGATTCCATGCAGAGACAATCAATCTTCTAGAATCAGGTGTCTTTTTGATTGCTTCGATCACTTCTTTGATTTGATCGATAAAACCGCCGTCTTTTGTCTCCCAATGCCGCCATTGATAACCGTAGATGTGACCAAGATCACCGTATTTCTCAGCAAAGGAATCATCTGTTAGGATCTTTTCGCAAAAAAGTTTGCTCTGCTTTTTGTATTCTTCATTGAATTCAGGATCTGCCAAACTTCTATGTCCAAAATCAGTCATATCTGGTCCGTTATAATCTGTACTTTTGATATAGCGTTCAAATGCCCACTCATCCCAAATATGGTTTTTATTTTGTAATAGATAGCGGATGTTCGTATCTCCTTTTAAAAACCAAAGCAGTTCGCTTTTGATCAAGCCAAAAGGTACTCGTTTCGTTGTTAACAAAGGAAACCCTTTTTGCAGATCAAACCGCATTTGGTACCCGAATAAACTTAACGTACCCGTGCCCGTTCTGTCTTCTTTACGATGTCCTTCTTCCAACAATTTTCTTCCTAAGTCAAGATACGCTTGTTCCATCCCTTTTCCTCCTAATCTTCTGCCCATTCACTCAAATATTCCCAACGTGCCATTTTTTCTTCAAGTTGTGCTTCTGTCTCAGATACGTCGTTTTGCAATTCCTGTAACCGAGTGAAATCATCACCTTGATGATTCATCTCTTCTTGGAGCAATGAGATTTTTTCTTCAAGTTCTGCAATATCCTCTTCAATCGTTTCCCATTCTTTTTGCTCCATATAAGATAATTTTTTCTTTCCAGCAGGTTCCTTGCTCTGTGTTTTTGGCTTCACTTTTTCAGCAGGCTGCTGGAGTTCTTTTTGCTTCAGCAAATAACTGGACATGTTTCCATAATAAAGTTCTTGTTTTCCGTTTCCTTGGAATACCAATAGCTTATCTGCTACCTTATCCAAGAAATAACGGTCATGGGAAACAGTGATTACAGCACCTGGGAAACTTCTGAAATAGTCTTCCAAAATCGTCAATGTTGCTATGTCCAAATCATTGGTCGGTTCATCCAATAATAACACATTGGGTTGTTGGATCAGCAGTTTCAACAAAAACAATCGCCGTTTTTCTCCGCCTGAAAGTTTGCCAATCAGTGTCCCATGCATAAATCTCGGAAATAAAAATCGTTCAAGTAATTCTGCTACCCCGATTTGACTGCCATCAGCCGTTTTTGCTTCTTCAGCAGCTTCTTGCAAGTAAGCAATCATCCGTTTATCTGGTGCCATTTCTTCATTTTCTTGTGTATAATACGCAAGCCGAACCGTTTCACCGATAGAAATTGTACCGCTACCCAGAGGAATTCTGCCAGCTAGAATATTAAGCAATGTCGATTTCCCTGCCCCATTTTTACCAGTAATTCCTAGCCTTTCCCGAGATTGAATCAGCAAATCTAAATGTTCTAGCAGTGTTTGGTCATTTATACGGTAACTGCCATCTTTGATTTCCAGTACTTTTTTTCCTAAACGTTGTGTCGCTAGATTCAATTCTAAGTCATCTTCTTGGTTTACTTGATATAAATTCTCCTTTAGATCTTCGAAACGGTTGATTCGTGCTTGCTGCTTGGTACCGCGAGCCTGCACTCCTGCCCTCATCCATGCTAGTTCTTGCTTATAAAGCCGCTTG
Organism: Enterococcus sp. HMSC076E04; assembly: GCF_001814285.1. NCBI lineage: Bacteria > Bacillati > Bacillota > Bacilli > Lactobacillales > Enterococcaceae > Enterococcus > Enterococcus sp. HMSC076E04. Next base: position 45,731 of record NZ_KV815580.1, read on the forward strand.
CGCTTTTCTTCTTGTTCTACTTCTACACGATCACGTTCTGCTTTTTCTAAGACGTAAGCTTCATAATTTCCTTTGTACTCGTATAATTTCCCAAATGAAAGTTCGAAGATCCGGTTTGCTACTCTATCTAGAAAATACCGATCGTGGGTAACCATCAGTAGGGCGCCACGGTATTGTTTCAAATAGTTTTCCAACCACTCGATCGCTTGATAATCCAAATGGTTTGTTGGCTCGTCTAGTAATAGTAAATCGGGTTCATCAATCAGCACTTGAGCTAAACTAACTCGTTTTTTCTGTCCACCCGATAGCGTATTTATTTTTTTATCTAATTCACTGATTCCTAATTTTTGCAAAATAATCTTCGCATTGGTATCTGTAGTCCAAGCATCTTCTTTATTCATTTGTTCTTCTACTTTAGCATAACGTTTTTGCACATTAGGGTCTTCTCCATTTTCCCCTAGTTCGATCAATGCTTCCTCATATGCTCGAACAGTTTGGATCAAGGGACTGTTTCCTTGAAAGACTGCTTGGAGAACAGTTAATTCATCGGAAAATTCAGCTGCTTGAGAAAGATAACCTATACGGTAATCAGTTGGATAAAACACTGTTTGCCGATCGCCATCGCCGCTATCGATACCAGCAATAATATTTAAGAGACTTGTTTTACCCGTCCCGTTCGTCCCAATCAACCCGATACGGTCTTTTTCGTGGATCAAAAAAGAAATCTGGTCAAACAAATCTTTTTCACCATAAGTTTTTTTGAGGTCAGTTACTTTTAATTCTTTCAACGTGTTCCCTCCTTATCTTGGATATTGTATCATAAAAATAGTGAACTTCAGGAAAATTTTTTTCGAATTTGTTCTTTTTGTGTTCCAAAAAAAGAACAGGACCAATCCGATCCTGTTCTGACATGTTTTGTTTTTATCGTTCTTGAAAATCTATTTTTTTATTTCGTTGCGCTCGATTTTTTTGACTTTGCTCGAAACGCAAATCGGAAAGAAAAGTTATCTGACGGTTTGTTCATCGTATAAGATTCTAACAAATTGATATTCCTACGGTAGCTATTCGCAGAAAACGTCGTGATTTTCTCAGCAACTTCGTATTCATCAATGATTTTTCTTTCAAGATAATAACCTCTCAGCATTTTTTTCGTAAACAGGCTATCTTGCTGGATCATCCACGAAGAAATCAAATTCCCCGAGCTCATTTTTATTCCCTCAAGTTTGCGTTGCTGGATAAAAAATTGAAGCATCGTTTCATCATAAATATCAGTCAAGTTATCTAAACTTTCAATAATCAATTGGGTATTTTTTTGATATGTCTCCCTGATTTCTTGGATATCTTCATCACTAATAAATGTCTGACGATCCGCATACCTTCTTTGCCAAAACATTTTGGGGTGGAGAACGATTCGCATCAACCTACGGACAACAATGAACCAAAAGCCGATAAAAGATAAAAATTGACTGGTGATCGAATGTTCGAACCGGGAAAGAAAACGGGAATAAAAGCGATAACCATTAGAAGAAAGTTTACCCGAACGATAACTTTCATCTAATCCGTCGCGTTCGATCGACAAAATCAGCGCTTGTATTTCTTGTACTTCTTGCTTTTCATCATCGGTTAAATCTTCCAAGTACAGATCACGTATCCGTTCCTGGTAATTTTCTATCACTGCTTCAGTGGCTAAAAATTCTTTTGTATCACGATCAATTTCCTTTATTTCTTTTCGCAAAACTTCAACGACCTCTTCTAAGATCATCAAAGCATTCAAATCCGTACTTTTCGCTTCCTCTGTTTCCGTCAGCATAGGCAAGACAATGATCCCTATGACCAAAGTCACTAAGATGACACCGGCCGTCAGAAACAAAAGTAAAGATCGCTGGTAAAACATCATATTATTGATCGAAAAGGGCAAAATAAAGATCGTAGCCAAACTGACTGTTCCCTTTACACCGCCAAATGTCAAAATCAAGATCTCGTTCAACTGTTTTTTGAACTTTTTACTGCCATCTTTGAATACATAAAAAAGACTGATGGAAATGAATCTAATCACAAAAAGCATAATAGAGATCAATACGATAATTGCTAACAAAAGACCGTTTGGATATAAACCGTCGCCCCATACCGGCGAGAATACTTGTGTCAGTTCGATTCCTAAGAATATAAACACTAATGCATTCAGTGTAAAAGCAATAGTTGTCCATGTACTGTGGGACAAACTCGATAACTCTGCATCAAACACGGTGATTCTCCTAAAACCAGAAGCTTGGAGAATACCTGCTGCTACTGCAGCAATGATCCCAGATACATCAAATGCCTCTGCCAATACATAGGCTAGAAAAGGAAGCAAAAGTTCGATGAGCAGATACCCTGTGACATCTTGTGCCGATGCTTTTTCAATCAAATGGATTATTTTTTGTTTGAACCAGACAAGCAAAAAACCGATCAAAGCTCCACCAATACTGGAGACCACTAAACTCATCCCAGCATTTACTGCGGAAAAAGAACCGGTGATCAGCGCACCAAGAGCAAACTGGAAGGCAGTAACACCAGATGCGTCATTCAACAGGCCTTCTCCTTCTAAAATATGCATTGCTTTCTTAGGGATATTCACCCGTCCAGAAAGCGAACTGACTGCCACCGCATCTGTCGGACCTAACGCTGCTCCAAAAGCAAAGCAGGCAGCAAGAGGGACACTTGGCAACAGGAATGACAACGTCGCACCTACGCCGACAAGGGTCAAAATGACTCCGCCAAATGCCAAGAACAGAATCGTCCCGAAATTTTTGAGAATCGAAGAAATATCTGCTTTTTCTCCTTCTCTAAATAATAATGGTGCAATGATCATAACCAAGAACAATTCAGGTTCAAAATCAACTGATTGTCCCCACTCTGTCAGACCTAATACCACTCCAAGGAAAATTTGGATCAGTGGAGCTGGGATCATTGGCAAAATGCGGCTAGCTATGTTCGATAAGGTGATCGTTACTGCAAATACAATAACTAACTCAGCAAATTCCATCGTTCATCCCCTTTATTTTTTATTTTGTGTAAGCATTTTTAAAAATTGTTCTTTTTTCTTTAAAATTTTGGTTTCAACTACTTCAACTTGTGTTTGATTTCCCTCTAATTCACACTGTACACGTTTTGACTCCAAACGAAGCAGATCATGTTTCAGACGTTCCAACTGACGATACATCAATATATTTCTTTTACGCAACTTACAAAGTATTTGACGGCGGTCATCCATCGAAAGGGCGCCATAGCGATCATGCAACAGTTTTTTTTGTTGTTCAAAACTTTCTCTCATTTTCTAGATCTCCTATACACAAACTTCCATCATTATAGCAAAGTTCTCTTTGAATGAAAAATATTTCATTGTTTCATCGTTTATTGCTAGTTAGAAATTTCCATAAATTTTTCAACGCCTCATTCTATTCCAAATAGTCTCAGATATCAAGTAAAACTTAAGAAAGATAAAAGTTTCTAACAAAAATAATATTCGTTTTTTTATCATATCCTCCTTGTTCCTTTGTCATAACAAAAAAAAGACTGTGACAAAAATCTTGTCACAGCCCCTTATTCTGAATAAATGGTGTTCTAGAGACAGCCTATCAGCCATAAGGCACGATTTTGTAAAATATGAGAAGCTATTTTTCAACATCACTTCTTATCGCTCCTGCGGTTACTCGTCGCAATTTTTTTGTTAGAGTTTTCATCATCGCTCAAGGCTGAATGTCTCTTTCACAACCTCATTTTTTGCGTAAAATCAATTTATTCGAAAAATTCTCCGTATACATCTTCTACACGTTGGTCTGGGTTGATTACGATGTACAAGTTACCTGTTTTTTCGCTGATTTTTGTAGATTGGTATTGGTTGTCTAATCCTTCTGTTCCTTTATCTAGATATGGGAAGTATACAAGATCAGGTGTTTCATTGCGATAAAGGATTTCCATTCGTTCGATATCTTCGTATTTCAATGCACGATTAAACATGCCCATTTCCAGTCCACCTAAGTTGATATCATGTGTCGCAACTGCGTCCCCTTCATGGAAGATTTCGATTTTAAATCCGGCACATGGATGGATTTCAACAAATTCACTGCCGTTGATCCGTCCAAAACTTGTTGTGATTTGTTTGATCCAAAGATCGCCGATGTGGCGGCGGTTAATCGTCCATGTTTCTCCATTTCTAAAATAAAATTTTAGCGCTGTCATTTCTTTACTCATTAAAAAGACTCCTTTATGATGTAATTTATTCTTGTACTTCCTCAGTTTAGCACAAATTTATGTAAGTGGTCACATTTTATGTTTTTTCTTCTAATGACGTATCTGCCCAGTTTAAGTAGCTAGCCAAGCTGAGCAGATACAGTCTAGCGTTTTTTAAATCAATTTTTCTTTCGATAAAAAATCCAAAACCTGTTTTTTATCATTTTCTATTCTTTGTTCTACGACAGCTTTTTCAGCTGATTGCAAAGCTTCACTAACCCACTTGCCAGGTTTTTTTCCACTTTCTTCCAACAAGATTTTACCATCTATAGCTAATTCGCTTAATGACTTGATAGGTAAACGATCATAGGATTCTTCTACGACATCCATCTGTGGTGTTTCATCAAAATAAGTCATCAATTCTTCTACTTGCAATGCATGCTCTTTGCCTAAGAAGTATAATTCGAACGGTTCTAAAACTCCAGTTTTTCGTTGACGCAGTCCTTGAACAAGTGCTTGGACATCCTTGATCATTTGATTGGAACACTTCCACGATTTCAAAAAGGAGCGGATTTCATTTTCTTTTAGATCCAGTTGACTGATTAATAATGTCCATGCTTGACTCTCTTCTTTCAATGGAACGGAAGGTAATTCAGCAAAGCGTAAAAGTGCTTCACCTTCTTCTCTCAAACCAGGGCAGCAAATATAACATTCTGTTTCAATGAATGCATGGATTCCTGCAGACCGTTCATTTCCCAAAAGCATCTTGATGAATTCCACATTTATACGTTCTACAGATATTTTGCCTAATAGCTCGTGGTTTTCTTTGATGGCGTAGAAGGTTTCTTCCTCTAATTTGAATCCTAATTGACTGACAAAACGCAACCCGCGCATCATTCGCAAGGCATCTTCATGGAACCGCTCATGAGGATTGCCTACAGCTCGCAAGATTTGTTCTTCTAAATCTTGCAGGCCATCGAACAAATCGATGATTTCGCCGTCTTCTTTCAAAGCAAAGGCATTGATTGTAAAATCTCTTCGTTTTAAGTCTTCTTCCAACGAACGAACGAATTCTACATGATCTGGTCTGCGGTAGTCTTGATAAGTTGATTCCGTCCGAAATGTGGTGATTTCATATTGTTCATCGTTTTCTAATACCAATACAGTCCCGTGTTCGATCCCGATATCTATCGTTTTTGGAAAAAGCTGTTTGATTTCTTCTGGAAATGCGCTTGTTGCGATATCCACATCATGGATCGGCTGGTTCAGCAAGATATCACGAACACTTCCACCTACAAAATAAGCTTCATATCCTGCATTTTCTAATTTTTTCAGAACTGGAATTGCCTTTTGGTATTCCAGAGGTAATTGTTTTAATTTCATTTTTCCAACCTTTCCTGTGTGTTTCTTGTACTGAGATAAGCAATCAGTTGCATGATGCCTGATTGATACGTCCGTTTTAGCGGCTTCAAAGCACAAACCACTTCATCTTTCTTACTTGTCCTTCCGTTCAAAGCGGTTATAGTCTCTGTGATTGAATTTTTCCATATTTTTTTCAAAAACATCAGTTAAGTCGATATTCAATGAATTAGCCATGATCATCGTAACGAATAAAACATCTCCAAGTTCTTCTGCTACCGAGTTATCTGGTTCCGAAGCTTTTTTGCTTTTTTCTCCATAAGTGTGGTTGACTTCTCTGGCCAATTCACCTACTTCTTCCGTTAATCGAGCCAGCTGAGCTAATGGAGAGAAATACCCGACCTTGAATTGTTGGATATATTCATCTACTTCCTGCTGCATACTGTATAAAGAACGTTTTTCATCCATCTTTTTCCCTCCAAAACTATCTTACCAAAACTTTAACGCAAATCCTAGATAAGAGCAATTGAGAAAATCGAATTTCCATGCTACATTTAGGAAGGATTTTCTAAATGGAGATTCTGTGAAAATACATAATTGAAAGCTGGGATTCATATGGCCACACGGAAAACAGTAAAAGAAGTACTTTTTATTATTATAGGAACGAGTATTTACGCATTTGGACTTGTTTATTTGAACATCGCTAATCACTTAGCAGAAGGGGGCGTCTCAGGAATCACCTTGATCTTGAGAGCTTTATTCGGAATTGATCCAGCTTATACGACTTTATTAATCAATATCCCGTTGATTTTACTAGGGGGAAAGATCCTCGGAAAACGTTCTTTAGCCTACACTGTTCTAGGTACACTCTCTTTGTCATTCTTTTTATGGATCTGGCAACGGGTTCCGCTAGAAATCAATTTACAGCATGATCTACTGATCGTTTCTCTACTTGCGGGTTTGGTTGCAGGGGTAGGAAGCGGGATCGTCTATCGGATGGGTGGAACAACAGGCGGAAGCGATATTATCGCTCGGATTTTAGAACAAAATTACGGCATCTCCATGGGGCGTTCTCTATTGGCATTCGATATCATCGTCTTGCTTGCTTCCTTAACCTATATCGACTTGAAACGCATGATGTATACATTGATCGTTTCCTATGTTTTCAGTCGCGTAATTGATTCAATCTTGGATGGTGGGTATTCTGCAAAAGGTCTGCTTGTCGTCTCTAACAAAAGCGAAGAAATTGCACCGCTGCTGATGACCGGTCTGCAAAGAGGTGTCACCTTCCTCTCTGGCGAAGGCGCATTCTCTGGAAATTCAAAAAAGATCATCTACATGGTCGTTAGTTCTAGTGAATTAACGGAAGCCAAGAGAATTGTCCACGAGATTGACGAAAAAGCTTTTCTGTCGATCATTAATGTGCATGAAGTTGAAGGGCAAGGGTTTACCTATTTGAAGCCACAAACAAGATTACTGAAAAAACGATAAAAAAGACAAGGGGCAGCTGGATTTGGAATCTTTCCTCACAGCTACCCCTTGTCTTTTTTGGTATGATTCATTTTTAGCTAATTATTATGTTCACTTACTCGATTATTTTTCTTTTGCGTCTGCAAAAGGATTTTTCGGTTGACTTCATCAGACAATTTCAAAAATGCATCCCTGTCTCCATCTTCTAGCGCTTGATCGATTTGAGCATAAAGCATATTTAGTTTTGCTGCTTCTTCTTTTTCTTGAAAATATCGCTCGATCAATTCAGTATCTTCTTCACTGACAGAAGCATCCCAAGAAGAAAATGGATTATCTTCTAAGATCGATAGGTATTCTCTTGTCTGCCAAGCATTCTCAAATAGACATTCCACATATAAGGGTTTCTTCCAATTCAATCGGATCTCATGAAAAATCTGATCTGTATCCGTAAATTCTTTTCCCTGCAAAAACAATTTCATTGGTTCCCCTTCAACAGATAGATCATTGATTTGCAGACCTCGATCCGCAAAATTTGCCCCTTCTACAAAGTGGACATTACTTAAAATCGCTTCATGATTGGCAAGATAATTCAAGATCCAAAAAACTTCTCTTCGGCTAAAAGATACATGATTGACCATCCACGTTAAAAAATTCTTCTTTTCCCGTACATCAATTAGCATTTTTCTCACCTCTCTGTTAGATCATCTAATAATGACAGTGCCTCCATATCTCCTGGTTCAAGTTTTAAATAATGAGTCAATAATTCTTGCGCTCTTTTTAGCTGTCCTTCTTCTCTTAAGAAAAAGGCATATTCTTTCAAGAAATCTGGTTCATGAGATAGTTCATGATAAGCTTGTTCATAGTGTACAGCTGCAACGGTGAAGTCTTCTAATTCATTATAAGCATGCGCTAGATTCCATTCCGCATACGGATTAGCAGTTTCTTCCATCTGATTGATCACTTGTATCACATCTTCATATCTTTCATCATCCAAGTAAAGATTGCTTAAAGTAAGTAATGTTTCATCTTGTTTGTCTCCTACTTCTAAAGCTTTCAGCAAGAGTTCCTCTGCTCGCTGTTTGTCGTGGAGACGAAAAGCATTTTCAGAGGCTAGATGATAAAGTTCAACTTGGTAAGGATTTTCTTTGATTCCTTCTTCTAACACTGTTTGCGCTTCTTCAACCATTTCTTCTTCTTGAAGAGCTTGTCCTAGATATAGGTATAACGATTGATAATGCGGATTGACTTCTCGAAGTTCTTCCAGATAGTTGATTGCCTGCTGATTTTCTTTTAATTGGAGATTCGTAAAGGCTAGCTGGAACAGTCGATCATCTGTCTTTTCTTCTTTCAATGCTTCTTCTAAAGGTGCGATAGCTGCTTCAAATTCACCTTGCATGCTTAAGGATTGCCCTAAACGTTCTTGCATTGAGATTCCTGACATCTCGTTTATCCCACTTGCCAACAATGTTTCATAAATCACTGCTGCCTCTTTGAAACGATCGACTGAAAAATACAATTCAGCTAGTGCAAACTGGATCAATGGTTCATCCGGTAGCAACCCTGCCGCTTCTTTCAATTTTGCTTCACTTACTTCAGGAATCCCGATGACTTGGTACAAATCAGCTATCGCCAATAAGCTTTGCGGATAGTAATCACTTTCCTTATCCACTTTTTCCAAGTATTCAAAAGCTAGGTCGATCTCATTGTCTTCGATTGCAATTTCTGCTAGGGGGATGTTTAGTCCGTCATTTTCTGGATATTGGTTGATCAATTGTTCAAAAATCTGTTTTGCTTCGATCAAAAAGCCAATAGCTAGCAATTCTTCCCCTAGTTCAGCTAATATATCTGCTGGATCTTCTTTTAATGCTTTTTCTAAAAAGAGTTGTGCTTGTGCCAGATCTTCATCTGATAAAGCTTGCAACATTTTTTCGCTATTTGTATTCATTTCAATTCCCTCTTATCTCGCTGACGATTTGTTGAAATACCGTCATTGTTCTCAACAATTCTTTTTCGTTTGGTCGTTGGTATCCGTCTATTATACCTATTTTTTCTAAAACAAGTATTTTTTTGCTTTTTTCTGCCAAGAAAAGGACTTTTTCCAAATACTCCATCTTTGAAATCTGTTCTAACCATTGGATAGGATAGCCAAGCAAGTCTAGCCATACAAAAAAATTTTTTAGTTGGAAATCAAAAGGATAGGCTTGGAGATTCCACACGAAATGAAACATCATCCCTAAAAATTTTTTCATACTAGCAGAAAGCAAGTGCCCATTTTCAGTCAGATAAAAAGCTTGTTCAAACAGTTTACCATAATTTGACAGATTTTCTGCCTCTAATTGATAAAAATAAATCATTTCTTCGATCATCCCGGCAAATGGCCGGGTCGTTAATTGCTTTTTATTTGGATAGTTTTTATACAAATTTTGTAAAAAACGGTGATCACAAATCATTCCGCAACAGATAAAAGTCAAAAAGTCAATCTGTTTTCCGTCCACTTGCCGCTCGCTGATCGTTTGATCATAAACGATACGTTCTGGCATGTTGATGGTTTGCAGCACGACACGATTCGGTAGCTGCAAAATCGTTCGCTGTGGAGTTAATGCTCGGCTCAGCGAACGGATCGACACAGGAATCAGCCAAAGTGATGAATCAAGGATTGTATGTTTTTGAAAAAAACCTGCCAGATCCATGATCCCTTCATTTCCAAATCCGATAACAAACATGGATTGATTTTCGGGATAGCGTTTGGTGAAATCAAGCAAGTTCTTCAATTCTGTTAAATGATTGCATTGAGTATTGGCACAAATGTACCAGTCATTATTTGCCTGATTTGCAAATAATGGGTTAATCTTATCTGCAAACAAATCATAATAACGCTGATTTGTTAAAAACAAGATGGGTTGATCGATCGAAAGTGCTCTTAGTTGACTGACAAGCGTTTCTCCGTAGAACACTTTCGTCAATGCTTCTTCTACTTGATAATCAAGTTCCATGCGCATCCCTCCTCTTCTTATTTTTATTTTACCATTAGTAAGCAAAATCTAGAAAAGATAAGGGCAAAGTCCACCTCTTAACTTAGAAATAAATAAAAATTAAATAAAATACATGTGTTTTTTATGTATGACATGCGGATTCGAAATTTTTGTCTCTTAATTGACTTTTTCTGCTAGGAAATAAAAAGAAAAGCACTTGTAGCCCTAGAGCCACAAGCGCTTTTTTACTGTCTTATTTAACAGCGTCTTTTAATGCTTTACCTGGTTTGAATGCAGGTACTTTGCTAGCTGGAATTTCGATTTCTTCACCAGTTTGTGGGTTGCGACCTTTGCGAGCTGCGCGTTCGCGAACTTCAAAGTTACCAAAACCGATTAATTGAACTTTTTCGCCGTTAGCTAAAGCATCTTGAATAGTTGAAAATACAGCATCTACTGCTGCAGTTGCATCTTTTTTAGTTAAATCAGTAGCTGAAGCAACTTTTTCGATTAATTCTGCTTTGTTTGCCATGGATAGATTCACCTCCTCCACAAGAGATATGATAGAAATATCATTTAGTTAAAACTTTCTGAGTGGTCCAGAAGTTTAAAAAGAAATATTGATTAACTTCAATATTCTGTTATCACGATATCATATGAACCGCTTAATAGCAAGGTTTTTACCAATTTTCATATGCTTTTTTTAGTCATAGAAACGTAACAAACAAAACTGTCTTTTTCTTTTGAAAAAAAAACGTTGATATGGTAAAATGCCTATTTTCTTCTACGAGGGATGATTCGAATGGATGTCCCTTCAAAAGTAAATGCTTTTCTGATTTGATTTTCTAAGAAACGCTCATAAGAAAAGTGCATCAATTCCTCTTCATTGACAAAAACAACAAATGTAGGCGGTTTGACAGCAACTTGTGTAGCATAAAAAATCTTCAGCCGTTTTCCTTTATCTGTCGGTGTTGGATTGATGGCTACAGCATCCATAATGATATCATTCAAAACAGCAGAAGAGATACGAAGATTCTGGTTCATACTTACTTGTTCGATCATTTCAGGAAGACGTTCCAACCGTTGTTTAGTCACTGCAGAAACAAAGACGATCGGTGCGTAATCTAAATATCGGAATTCATCACGGATCTCTTGTTCGAAATCACGCATCGTATTGGTTTCTTTCTTCACAAGGTCCCATTTATTCACAACGATAATGATACCACGACCAGCTTCATGAGCGTAACCCGCTACTCGCTTGTCTTGTTCTCGAATCCCTTCTTCCGCGTTCAGTACCATCAAAACGATGTCAGAACGGTCGATCGCACGCATCGCACGCATCACGCTGTATTTCTCAGTATTTTCATATACTTTTCCGCGTTTACGCATGCCGGCTGTATCGATCATCAAGAATTTCTGTCCATTTTCAGAAACAAAGTGAGTATCGATTGCATCCCTTGTCGTTCCTTCAATATCCGAAACAATCACACGTTCTTCTCCTAAAATCGCGTTGATCAAAGAAGATTTACCAACATTTGGGCGACCAATCAAACTAAACTTGATCGTGTCGTCATCCTCTTCTTCAGTCTCTTCAGAGAAATACTTCACTGCTTCATCTAAAATATCGCCAATTCCTAGTCCGTGGCTTCCTGAAACAGGATAAGGATCGCCTAGTCCTAAAGAATAAAATTCATAGATATCATTTCTCATTTCCGGATTATCTACTTTATTGACTGCTAAAATCACTGGTTTATTACTTCTGTATAAAATTTTCGCAACCATCTCATCTGCGTCTGTCACGCCTTCGCGTCCGCTGACGACACAGATGATCACATCTGCTTCTTCAATCGCGATTTCTGCTTGATGTTTGATCTGATCCATAAAAGGTTCATCACCAAGATCAATTCCGCCTGTGTCGATCACGCTAAATTCTCGACCTAACCATTCGCCTTTTGCATAAATACGATCACGAGTTACTCCAGGAGTATCTTCGACAATCGAGATACGCTCACCAGCGATGCGGTTAAAAATCGTAGACTTACCGACGTTCGGGCGGCCAACGATTGCAATTGTTGGATTTGCCATATTATTTCCTCCTCACAAGTTTCCAATCTCACTTAGTTTAACGAATGCAATGCCAACTTTCAAGCATAGATTGTCAATTAAACGAAGTATTTTTATTCCTTAATGAAATACTCACCGCTTTTCAAAAGAAAAACTGAGACAAAAGCAGCTGCTTTCATCTCAGTCACAGATACAAAATCAATTATTTTTCAGAATCATCGGTTGCTTTTTCTTCTACTTCTTCTTTCAACGCATCCCCTAAAATGTCTCCCATAGTGAATCCAGTATTTTCTTCTGGTAATTCATAAGACTCCACATTTTTTGGTTCTTCTTCTGAAGCTGGTTTTTCTTCTAAAGCTTTGATGCTCAATGCAATACGATGTTCTTCTGGATGGATCTCCAGTACTTTCACTTTCACTTCGTCGCCTTCATGAAGTACTTCGTGAGGTGTGGCGATATGTTTATGTGAGATTTGAGAGATATGGACTAGTCCTTCTACTCCAGGGAATACTTCAACAAAGGCACCGAAACTTGTTAGACGTTTAACAGTTCCGTCCAATACTGCTCCAACTGGGGCTTTTGTATCGATTTCTGACCAAGGTCCAGGCTGTGTATCTTTGATTGACAAGGAAACACGTTCTTGTTCAGGGTTGATAGACAACACTTTGACGTTTACTTCGTCATTAACAGCTAACACATCACTTGGTTTTGCTACATGACTATGAGAAATCTCTGAGACATGGACTAGACCGTCAATTCCGCCTAGGTCGACAAATGCCCCGAAATCAGTAAGACGTGCGACACGTCCGCTGAGAACATCTCCCTCATGAATCGTTGAAAGGATTTCTTTTTTCTTTTCTTCTCTTTCATTTTCAACTACCGCTTTGTGCGATAAGATCAAACGATTTTCTGATGGTTCGATTTCAATGATTTTAAAGCTCAATGTTTTGCCTTTATAATCTGAAAAATCCGCAACAAAATGATCTTCCACCATTGATGCAGGGACAAAGCCACGCACACCGACGTCAACGACTAAACCGCCTTTGACAACATTTGTAACAGGTGCTTCAATTACCTTGCCGTCTTGGAAATCTCTTTCAATGTCTTCCCAAACTTTTTTAGCATCTAAACGGCGTTTTGAAAGAAGATAGCTGCCGTTTTCTTTATCTTTGCCAATCGTACTGATAACGACTAAGTCTAATACATCGCCGACTTTCACTACTTCGTTGATATCTTCTACTGGTAAAGTTGATAATTCTTTTGCCGGAACGACGCCTTCAACTCCGGCCCCTTCGATTCCGACAATTACTTGTTTGTCTTCGATAACCAAAACTTCGCCCTTAACAACATCGCCAACTTTTACTTCTTGGACGCTTTTCATTGCGTCTTCCATTGACTGGTTGTTCTCTTGATTTTGATCAAATTCTGTCATAACACTTGTCCTCCTAACCAACATTCTGCCGTAAGTACGGTACTGTTTTTAGTTTAATTGATTATTCAAAAAAAATAAAGCGATTTCGTTCGTTTTCCTTGAAAAAACAATTGTTTTTCAGTTTTTTTCTTCATTTAAAAAAGAAGATATCCCTTTTCTAAAACGACGGCTTTTATCGCTGCAACGACTTCTGGAATGGATTTGCCGGTAGTATCGATACGAACAGCGTCCTCTGCTTGCTGCAGCGGAGAAACTTCCCTTGTTGAATCATAATGGTCTCTTGCCTGTATCTCTTTTGTTAGTGTTTCAAGATCAGTCGGAATCCCCTTTTCTTGGTTCTCTTTGAATCGTCTTTCTGCACGCTCACTTACGCTTGCTACTAAAAAGATTTTTACTTCTGCATTCGGCAATACAGCTGTCCCGATGTCTCTTCCGTCCATCACAACGCCACCGCGTTCGCCTATTTTCCGCTGGATAGCAACTAGTTCTTCTCTGACTTTCCCATGAGCAGAGACTTCTGAAACAGCTTTTGTGACATCTGGCTGACGGATTTCTAGTGTGACGTCTTTTGATGCTGTGAATACATGCTGCCCATCTTCTTGTTGTGAAAAAGAGATAGGATACTTTTTGATCAGTGAAACTAGTCCTTCCTCATCTGAAAAAGATACATTATTCGTAATAGCTAGATAAGTCACTGCGCGATACATGGCACCGGTATCCGTATAAATATAATTTAATTCTTTTGCTAAGATTTTGGCAACGGTGCTTTTTCCAGATGAAGCAGGTCCGTCGATCGCAATACTGATTTGTGTCATGATATAACTCCTTTTTCTCAAAAAAAAAGCCGCAAAGCGCGGCTATTATTATTTAATTCTTAATTCTTGACCAGGGTAAAGCATAAAGTTGTTTGGATCTAAGCCATTCAATTCAAACAATTGGTCAGTGGTGATTCCTGCACGCTCAGCCACTTGTTTTGGACCTTCGCCTGCTTGAACAGTCGTTGTCGTACCGGCTACAGCTGAGGAAGAAGGTGTTGTTTCTGCTGCATTGCTGCTTGAATCCCCTGCTTGATAAGTTGTGTCACTTGAGGAAGAAGGTGTTGTCTCTGCTGCAATACTGCTTTCTGACGTTACCCCTGTATCTTGAGAAACAGTAGATTCTTCCGCCATTGTACTAGATTCTACTGTTGAAGTCTCAGTTGACTCCTCTTTTGTTGTACTTGTGGAACTTTCTACTACTGATGTCGAAGTTTCAGAAGAAGATGCTGCTGTTGCATTGTTGCTTGATCCGTTTCTGATCCAGAAATAAGCACCTGCTGGAATAGCGATACATAAGACTAGTAAAATCAAAAATAGCGAAAGAAATAATGTATTTCCTTTCTTTTGTTGTCTCTGAGAACTTCTTGATGAAACCTCATCATCTGTATCATAAATTGGTTGTTCCCATGGTTCTTGTGTTTCGTTATTTTCTGTAGATTGATGTCTATCTTTTCTGCTCACTGTTTTACCTCCTAAACTCTATCGTGTGTATTATACCATAGGAAAAAGTGTCTTGTCCTAAAAAATCAATGTTCCATGTTTTTTTTAAATAAATTTAGTAAAATCGATTCCCAATGAAGCGGTTCAGTCTTAGAAAAATCCTTTTTCTTTGGTAGAAGTTCTACTTTTGCGCCATCAATATCACAACAATTCTGCGGCTTTTCGGAAAGTTCTTCCCCAAAATAAGCCAAGATGAATTTTCTGCGGCAGTCTTCTTCATGGATATAACGAAGCATCTGCTGCAGGCGGAATTCTTTTTCTTTTTCCTGACGTTTGAGCCGTTCCACCCAATTTTCTGGTTTTTCAGACTGCTGGATCAACTCCATCCATTTTTTTTGCAGCTCATCAAATGGCGCTTGCTCTGCTGCATATTCCAAATAAAGCTCAAAACTTTGTCGCTGTTCTCTAGAAAGTTGATTAAAGAAATAATGAATACGTTCATCTCCACTTTGATATAAAAGGATTGCTGCACTTTCTTCCTGATCTCTGCCTGCTCGACCGATTTCTTGTACATAGTTTTCCAGACTGTCTGGCAAATCGTAATGGATCACATAACGAATATCAGATTTATCGATCCCCATACCAAATGCGTTCGTAGCAATGAGAAACTGCAGCTGATTTTTTACAAACTGTTGCTGAAGCTGTCTTCTTTGAGCTGTGTCAAGGCCACCGTGATAATATCCAACTGAAAAGCGCTCCCTGAATAAATGATACAAACGTTCGACTTCTTTTTTTGTTGCACAATAAATAATTGCCGCACCATGTGCACTTTCCATGAATTGTTCAAGTTCTTGTTCTTTTTGCTGCGTTTTTCGAACAAAAAGCGAGATGTTTTGTCGATTGACTGATTGTCTAACCTCTTTTGGCTGTCGATCAAATAGCACCTGACGTATATCTTTCGCTACTAAATCTGTCGCTGTCGCGGTTAGAGCCAATGTGACCGGGTTTCCTAAATGCTCGCGGATTTTTCCTAACTGTTGATATTCTGGCCGAAAATCAACTCCCCATTGTGATACACAATGTGCCTCATCCACTACATATAGCGCTATATCCTGTTTTTTCAGCTGCTCTAAAAGAGAAGGGTTAGTCAACATTTCCGGACTCAAAAATAAAAATTTATATTGCGACAGATGACGGAGAACGTATCCTCTTTCAGCTCGCGAAAGCAAGCTATTGAAAGCAGCTACTCGTTTTTCCCCTCGTTTTTGCAGTTGTGTCACTTGATCTTCCATGAGAGAAAGTAGCGGTGACACGATGAGAACCATCCCATCCGTTAAATACCCTGTTAATTGATAGCACAGGCTTTTCCCCGTTCCTGTAGGCAAAATAGCGAGAGTATCTTCTCCATCAAGCAACGCCTGAATAATTTCTTCTTGGCCGGGTCGAAATGAATCGAATCCAAAATATTTTTTTAATTCATTTATTAACATTCTGTATCGCTTCCTTTCTCAATAGATAGATTTGATACAAACGAAATTCTCCATAATCTAATTGTCCATCTACATTCCATTCGCTGAAGCGCCACTCGCGCACGGAATCCTTATTTGGTTCCAATCGTTCGACCGTTTCTTGAGAGAGAACCCGCTCATATGGAAAATCATCAAAAAACAAGGCCCACTCAATAAGATGATCTGTTACCGTCCCTTTTTTTAAATGTCGGATTGCCATGATCTGGTCAATTGTCTGACCATTCATAAACATCTGCTTGGTGATCATCATGCTTTGATTGAAATTTTGCTGTAATAACGGATCAATCAACACATACCATAGCGAATCTGGCCGTTCTTCTATTTGTGCGAACAAAAGATGGATACATCTGCTTTGTTGTAAATAAACAGCTGCCTCATCATTGGTTTTTGCTAGCTGATACGGCAGAAGTCCTGTTCGATCATTTCCAGAGAATTGGTTAGCTAAAAAATCGGCTGCTCCTTCTGGTATCTCCGAAAACAGCTGCGCTAAACTTTCATACGCGCTATCAATCAAAATTCCACGTGGCAATCTGCTTCCACTAAGCCATTTTTTCAGTTGGAAAGTATAAAAAGGACTTGTCTCTGCTGGAAGATAATCTTGGTTCCCAGATGCCAGATTAGAAATCACTTGAACAGCAAATTTGATGAGCCGCCAACTAGTTGCCCCAGTTCGTCCATATCGGTCAAAACGCAAACCAGTATATTCTGTGTGAAGTTCAGACAACCTATCTGCTCCTGCAGACGTTAGTTTTGCTTCATTTTCATTTATTTCGATCCAGCCTTGCTGTGCAAGTTTTTGCATAATCTGATAAAACTTGTCTTGCTTCAAATCTGGAAAACTGTTATGAGCAAATAAAAGTTCGTGAGTAAATCCGAAAATAAGTACTGAAGTCGTCCGTTTTCCCACAAGGAGCTGGTAAAGAGAGCTGACTCGCAGCTTGTTTCTTGATGAAAATAGCGATAAAATAAAAACAATCATATTATTCTCCTTAAGTTAGGATGGTTAGAAATGTCACTACTATGTAAACTTGTACCTGAACGCTGTATTGCATGCGGTCTTTGCCAAATCGAAGCGCCGGATATTTTCGATTATGATGAAGAAGGAATCGTTTTATTTGCCCAAGAACCAGAGGCTCATCAACAGTTCGTCATGCCGGAAGAAGAAGCGTATGTAAGAAAAGCGTATCAAAAATGTCCAGTTCGGGCGATTTTATTAGAAAATAAAATGTAAGTCAAACTAAGCTTTAAAAATGGATACTAGATTTTCTAAACTTAAAGATAAGCCGGGATCTGTTTCTCCCGTTCCGTGAAATCCCGACTTATTTTGAAAGTTATATTTACTATCTATTTATTTGACTTGTTTTTTTCATAGACCCTATAGGACCCATTTCGGTTATTTCAACTTTTTCAGCCAGTTTTCCAATGTATTGACAATCACAGTTTGCTGATCTGCGTTAGAAATTTCTGCTTCTCCATCTCCTTTTTGCTCACCATAGCTACCAAAACCTCCATGGTTCCCGCCGTTGATTGATACATACTCTGTTCTTTCTGGTAAGTACTGCTTGGCTTCTTCATAAGCTTTCTGATTCAATACTTTATCTTTAGTTGCTGTAATGGATAAAATTGGGACAGCTGATTCTTTCAATGTTCCTTTTTTATCGGGATAGCTTGCCATGAAGAATACCCCTTTTAAATGACTGTCTGAACGATTCTTATTCGCATATCGACTTGCCATGACACCGCCTAAAGAGTGACCACCGATCACATAATCGGAATCTGGAAAATCTTCTTTGATCTTATCCGCTTTGTTTCCACCTATCACTGCTAGATCAAGAGGCATTTTGACAATAGCAACTGAGTAGCCGTTTTTTGCTAAATCTTGCGCCCAAATACTATAACTTTCTGGTTCTACGAGAGCACCAGGATAAAAAATAAGTAATGGAGACTTTGCCTGATTCTTTTTCTCTCCTTCAAAAAACAAGTAATCTTCTTTGTTTCTTCCTTCTTTTACCACCTTTTGTGCTTCTGACGATGGTTCGTACGTATTTTGCTGTATATAGTAATAACCGCTTCCGCCAAGTAATCCTAAAATAATGACTAAGCCAATTAGTATTCGTCTAAATATTTTCAATTTCTCCCACCTTTTCTATCTGAGTTTATACCTTCTTCTCAATCAAGTATGATTATACCTTAAAAAAAATAAGAGAAAAATGCAAACTTTCCAGCACCAAATAAAAAAGACGGAATATCCATTCGAATATCCGCCTTTTTTATATGATTATTTTTTATTTAGCGCACAAACGATACACTGCTTCTGCATAAATTTCCATTGCTTTATACATACTGCTTAATTCCCATCGTTCATTTGCCTGATGCATGAAGTCAGGAGTATCAGGGAACATCGCACCGAATGCCACACACTGGTTCATCGTACGGGCAAACGTAGCGCCACCTGATACAAATGGTTCAGTCATGTCTCCAGTAATCTCGCGATATGTCCCCAATAGGTTTTTCACTAACTCACTGTCCAATGGCACGTATAATGAATCTAGGAAGTCAAACTCTTCATAAGACAACTCATATTTTTCTACTGTTTTAGTTAATTTAGCTACTAAATCCTCTTTTTTGAATGTCACAGGAATTCTCATATCTACACCGATTTTTGTTTGTTCTGGTGTGATTTCCAAACTTGCAAAGTTCATCGTTAACTCACCAGATTGTTCATCTTCTGTCTTGCCCACGACTGCTTCACCAGTTGCATTTTCTTGAACTAATTTTCCTAAGAAATTGATTGGGCCAAAATCGAATACTTCTGAAAGAGCGATTGCCAGACGAGAAATAGCATTCACTCCTTGTGCGGCATCTTTCGCGTGGATACTTTTACCAAGAACGACGATTCCTTCGCCTTGTTCTTCGAAATCGAATCCGTGTTTTTTCAATGCTTCTTTTACTTCAGAAATCTTTTCACCAGAATAAGGAGCTGCATCAGGAACAACATTCAGCGCTCCGCCAGCTTTTACAGAAAAATCGTTCGTTCCAGGACCTGTCAAGTAAGCTTGTAGTAAGCCTTTTTCCGCATAAATTAAAGGGAATTCAGCGTCTGGCGCAAATCCTTGCGTAATGCCTTCTTCTTTCTCGTTATATTTTTCTAAACAACGCCACAAATTTTCTTCATCTGTACCAAAGATAAAACGAATACGTGTTTTGAATTCCACGCCAGCGTCCATCAAAGCTTTTACAGCATACATTGCTGCAATGGAAGGACCTTTGTCATCTTGAGAGCCGCGACCAACTAACCAGCCGTCTTTTACGGTTGGATCGAATGGTTTCGTTTCCCAATTGTTTTCGTCGCCTGCCGGAACAACGTCCATATGACACAAGATACCGAATAATTCATCTCCTGAGCCAATCTCTGAATAACCGTAATAGCCTTCTGGATCTTTAAATGTTCTAAATCCTAGCTTTTCACTGATTTCCAATACTTTGTCCAAAGCTTCAATCACTTTTTTACCGAAGGGGTGTCCTTGCCCTGAATCTGCTTCATCTAGTACGGAAGGGATTCGGATCAATTCGCTCAATGATTCTAATGCTTGTTCATGATGTTGTTCTGTCACAAATTGTTTCATGATTTTAACCTCCTAATATGTTAAAAAGGGTTATGTCAAATGCCTCCGACACAACCTCTTCTTCTCTAATAATGACGTTTTAAGCCTGCTCCATCAGCAAGCAGAATGTTCTTAATGATGAAAGAAAAAACACTCACTGAATGGAGCAATCGACTTATCCACGTGCTTATTGATAGCCGTATATCGGTTTCTTCACTCTTATGATAGACCTTGTACCTGTATTTGTCTAGGTTTAGAACATTGCTGCTACACCTAGGATCACACAGATGGCTACAAATAATATCGCAATTAATTTACCAGTAAATTTCCACCACACTGAAACATCGAAACGAGCAATCGCTACAGCACCCATTACGATAGCAGATGTTGGCGTAATCAAGTTTACTAAGCCAGACGCAGATTGATAAGCAGTGATAACTAAATCCTTCCCTACACCGGCAAATTCACCCATAGGTCCCATGATTCCCATTGTTGCAGCAGCTAAGCCAGAAGTTGAAGGAATCAAGAATGACATAGGAATATAGAAAATAAATGTAATGATGATGAATACGCTTGAAGATAATGAACTTAATCCTTGTTCGCCCCAGTGTAAGATAGTATCTGTAATCAATCCGTTGTTCATAACCACTTGAATACCACGAGCAACAGCTACTACGATAGCTACACCAATCAAGTCAGAAGCACCAGCTAAAAATTCAGAGACGAATTCAGATTCTTTCATACCATACGTGATTGCTACGACGATTGACATGACTAAGAACAACATAGTAATTTCTGGGAAGTACCAGTCACCTAGTGGAAGCATGCTTTTACCTAAAACAGTTCCTAGTACCGGAAGATTTGTTAACCAGTTTGTCAACGATTCAAAAATTGTGAAATTCGCATTCAAGGTTGTCCAAGGAATCAAACTAATGATCATGATACCAAAAGTAATGAAGAACAATACATTTACATGTTTTTGTTTTTTCGTGATTACTTCTTGGCGACCGATTGCTTCGATATCGAAATGTTTCATATCTTCTTTACGTTGATTGTATACTAATGATTTTGTTGGATCTTTTTCGATTTTTGATGCATAGCGATACACATATACAATAGAAATAGCTAACAAAATAACGAACATCAAGAATCGAAGACCAATCCCTTCACCCATCGAAATCCCAACAGCTTGCGAAGCTACGCCGGTTGCAAAAGGATTGACCGTTGAAGCTAAACAGCCTACTTGAGACCCTACTAATACGATGGCTACTGCTACCACTGTATCAAAGCCTACTGCCATCATAACTGGGATCAGTAAAGCATAGAACGGAATCGTTTCTTCCGCCATTCCGTAAGTAGATCCGCCTAATGCAAATAACAGCATCAATACTGGAATAAGCATTTTTTCTTTTCCTTTGAATTTCTTCACAACTGAAGCGATTCCGGCATCTAGGGCGCCTGTTTTGTTGATAATACCTAAAAATCCACCAACAACTAAAATGAAGAAAGAGATTGGGATTGCAGCAGGTGTTTCTTTAGTTAGCTCCCCCGCTGGTACACCTAGCATCCCATTGATTGGCGCCATGAAAATATCCCACAGCCCTTGAGGATTTTGTTGTACTCGTTCATATGATCCAGCGACAATGTTGCCTGCATCGTCTACACTATAGTGCCCAGCTGGTATAAACCAAGTAAGTACAGCGATTACTGCAATAATAATGAATAAGACCGTATACGCTGAAGGCATTTGAAATTTTTTCTTCTTTGTTTGTTCCATCTTCTTCTTCCTTTCTTTTCCGTTAGAGACATCATTTTTGGCTCTAATGTTATTTTATCAAAAAGAGTATCAGAACAAAAATAATAACACGCATTTTATAAAACTTTTGTTCAAAAAGTTCGTTTTTTCCTATTTTCTCCCCCTTTTCTTAGGTTTTTAAAGCTTTCTTCATTTTCATTGTAGCGTTTCCTTTTTTATATAAACAAACATTTCCGTCTTTTAAAAGGAGAAGGATTTCACATTCCAAAAGAACTAATTGATTTTTATGCATAAATAAAAAAAATACTCAAAACAAACAAATAAAACGTTTACAATATTGCATGTATTGTATTTTTTTCCAAAAAAAAGATCAAGAAATTTCTTGATCTTTTTGACATTTATTTAACTGCTGTATGACGTTGTTCCATCTGATGTTGTTTTCGACTTAACCATGGAAGAAGTTGCGCATGTAGCACTAAAAAGACAGCACTCACGATGAATCCTTTGATCAAGTTGAAAGGAACAATCCCAATCAATACATAATTTGCTAAAGACATCCCCAACATCTGTGTCGCGTTCAGTCCTAAAAACATTAAGTAAAGAGGCGTAATAACGAAATAATTCGCGATACTCATGAAAATAGTCAGAGCAATCGTTCCTGTAATCACACCTAAAAATTTATTTCTTCCTTTATGCTGTTTCTTTACACTAAAGAAGTAATAAATCGGGAATGTAAAGATCGTTGTTGATAAGAAACTAGCTGTGTCTCCCACTAGGTTATCTGGAGAAAAACCTGTAGTCAGCAGATGTAATACTGAACGCAAGAACGCTGTTGCTACTCCGGCCGCTGGACCGAATAAGAACATACTGATCAATACCGGGATATCACTAAAATCAATCTTCAAAAAACTAAAAGCCGGCATGATCGGAAAAGCAAAATACTGTAAAACTAACGCGATCGCAGCAAACATCGCTACTGCAACCATTTTCTGTACACGGGTGTTCTTCATTTGAAATCCTCCTGTTAGGACTCCTCTTCAGCGAACTTTTTGACGTTTCTCTCCAAATGAAAAAACTCTATTTTCCAGGGAAAATAGAGTTAGAGTTATTTGATCAAGTGTGCGTCAAATAAGCCCTATCTTCTTTATCCAGACTGTACTGTCGGTATCGGAATTTCACCGATTCAGCTATTTTTTGCAAAATAGGTCGTGGACTATAACCACCGGTCGGGAATTTCACCCTGCCCCTGAAGACGAACCTTATATAATTTTTGTTTACATGTTCATTATACATATCTCTTCAAAAAACGCAACATTTAACGCTTATAAAAAGTAAGTGTTTATTTTGAATGATTCAATAAGCTGCTGACTTCTTTTTTGTTCAATTCACGATAATCCCCAGGGCGTAAACCTTGTAATGTCAAATCACCGTATTTTTCACGTTTTAACTTTTGCACAGGAAGCCCAACTGCTTGAAGCATATTTTTCACTTGATGATTCCGTCCTTCGTGGATCGTCAATTCCACGATACTGTGATTTGTCTTAGGATCCACTGATAAAATTTGGAATTTAGCTGGAGACGTTTTTCGTCCTTCGATCTTTATTCCTTTCGCCAAAGGTGCAAGCATCGATTTTGTCGCAATCCCTTTTACTTTTGCGACATAAACTTTATCCACTTCATGTTTTGGATGTGTCAGGCGCTGGGCAAAATCTCCATCATTTGTCAGCAGTAAGATGCCCGAAGTATCGTAGTCCAGTCGACCTACGGGGTAAATTCGTTCTTTTACCATCGGCAGAAGGTCCGTAACGACTTTTCTTCCTTTGTCATCTGCTACAGCAGAAATGACTCCTTTAGGTTTGTACAATAAATAATAACCGTATTCTTCTTGATAAATTGGCACTTCATCCACTTCCACAGTGTCATGTTTTCCAACTTTTATCCCTAATTCTCTTACAACTTGTCCGTTTACTTTTACACGTCCTGCAAGGATAAATTCTTCTGCTTTTCGACGAGAAGTGATGCCAGCGTGGGCAATTACTTTTTGTAATCTCTCCATTTACAATTGTTCTCCTTTATTCATTCCATCAAAGAATAGATCTGGTGACACATCTTCTTCAAGTGAAATTTCCATTTCTTGTGTATCAGGCAGTTCCTCTAATGATTTCAGCCCAAAATAATCCAAGAAGTAACCAGTTGTTCCATATAATATCGGGCGACCTGGTCCTTCTACTCTGCCTTTTTCTTCAATCAGTTTATGAGCAGCCAGACGCTGTACCGCTCCTGAAACCTGAACGCCTCGAATCTGCTCGATCTCAGCTCGTGTGATCGGTTGTTTATAGGCAATGATTGCTAAAGTCTCGACAGCGGCTTGAGATAACGTGTTCGATGTTCCTTGTGCATATCGCTTGAGCAATGGCGCTAGCTCTTTTTTAGTCGTTAATACATAATGGCTTTCCGTTTCAAAAATATGCAAAGCTGAGTGCGGGTTTTGAGCGTAAGAGTCTTTTAATTCTTTCACTAAATTTGCGACTTCTGCTTCACTGAGATTCAACAGTCCGCTTAATTCTTCATTACTGATTCCTTCCTCGCCAACAATAAAAAGAAGGGCTTCAAGTTCACTTAATTTCGTCATGTTCGGTATCTCCTACTGCTGGATAAAGCATAATTGATTCATAGTTTTCTTTTTGTTGCGCAATAATCTGTCCTTTTTTCATCAACTCTAGCAAAGCCATAAAAGTAGTGACAACTTCACTTTTGGAAGGCGACTCAAAAAAAGAGTCGAAGGTACAGCCATGCGTATTTCTTTTTATACGCTCTTCGATAAAGATCATTCGTTCTTCGATCGTTGTATCATCGGGCGTGATCGTTTTTTCCACTTTTTGAGAAAATTTCTTACGTTCCAAAATTTTCTGCATGGCACGGATTAGATCGATTTTTTTGACTTGTCCTCGCTTCAACGGTTTTTCAACATCCGCCAATCCATCGATGTTCATAGGGTCTTTTGTGTAATAAAGACTTCGTTCCTCTGCTTTTTCTGTTAATTTTTCAGCCGCATACTTATACTTACGGTATTCTAAAAGCTGAGTGACCAATTCTTCTCGAGGATCTTCTTCCCATAGTTCTTCATCATCTGTAACAAACTCTTGGATAGGGAGCAACGTCTTACTTTTGATTGCCATCAATGTAGCAGCCATCACTAGGTATTCTCCTGCAACAGCTAGCTCTAGTGTCTTCATTGTATGGATATAATTCATATATTGCTCTGTGATCGTAGCGATTGGTATATCATATATATCGATTTCCATTTGCTGAATCAGATGAAGCAGCAGATCGAGAGGTCCCTCGAATACATCTAATTTAATATTGATCTCCGTCAACTCATTCACTCTTTCTTCTTTTTCTTTGCTAGCCACTTTCCAATATAAGGCTCTGTGATTTCAGTTGCACGGATGGAGACATCCGGATACTTTTCTTGTAATTCATCTAACATTTGGAAGCCCATATTCTCACCGCGATAAGATGGATTCAAAGAAATGTCATGGATAATCAGCTGATCGTTCGTTGCCCAATAAACACCAATGATTCCTTGAATGTTGGTCGAACCTTCCGGCGTAAAGAAAAAAAGTTCATAATCATCTTCAGATTCGTACGTATCTATCTCCTTCAACAAAGAAGACTTACCTGTCAGCTTCTTATGGAAACTCAACAGTCCCATAGCAATTTTACGGTTTTCTTTTCGGTAATGTGTTAACATCTTCTCACCTTCCTATGACTAAGCCCTTGGAAAATGCTGCTTATAAACATCTGTCATCCTTTTTTTCGTGATATGTGTATAAATCTGTGTCGTAGAGATATCCGCGTGACCTAACAATTCCTGTACTGTCCGCAAATCTGCTCCGTTTTCTAGCAAATGGGTGGCGAAGCTGTGCCGTAGCGTATGCGGCGTTACTTCTTTGTAAATCCCAGCCTCTCTTACTAGCTGTTTCAGATTTTTCCAGATTCCTTGCCGGGAAAGACCTTTTCCATGATTATTGACAAATACATGCATTTCAGATGCGTCCTTTACAAGTAACGGACGTGCTTCGTCTAAGTAGCGTTCCAGCCATTGGATCGCATAATCACCTAAAGGAATAATCCGCTCTTTATCTCCTTTACCGACTGTCTGTACCAGCCCAAGAGAAAGATGAAGATCTCCCAATTTCAATCCAATCAATTCACTGACGCGCATCCCAGTAGCATACATGACTTCTAAGATTGCACGATCTCTTATCCCTAATGTTTTTGTCGTATCAGGTGCTTCAATCAGCTTTTCTACTTCTGCCAGCGTCAATGTACTTGGTAATTTCTGCGCTTTCTTTGGCGTATCGATATGCTGCATTGGATCATGATCCGTGATACGCTCTTGTCGTAAAAACTGATGAAATCTTCTGAGGCTTGAGATCATCCGCGTAACGGTTGCTGTCGCTTTTTTTTCTTCATGCATTTTTTCCAGAAAACGGATGACTAAAAAGCGATCGACATCTTGCCATGAAGCAACTTTCTGCTCTTCTAGAAAATGCAAGTATTGTTCCAAATCACGTTCATAGCTTTGACGTGTATTGGCGGATAATCCCCGTTCAATATTCAAGTAGTGGAGATAATCGTTGATTTGCTCTTTCATAATAATCCCCCTCATGCCTCTCTATCATATCAGATACCGCTTCATTCTGATAGTCTTTTTCCATAATCTGAGCAAAGAAAAAGCCGTCTAGACACTCAGACGGACTGGTTTCTTTTTTCTTTTTCATAACATTCCTGACAGATTCCATGGAACGTCAGCCGATGATCTTTTACTAAAAAATGATAACGTTCTTCTACTACTTGCTCCACTTCAAGTAAAAGATCCTCTTCTACTTCCTCGATCGTGCCGCAGTTCAAGCATAGTAAATGATGATGGAAATGTTTGGCGCCTTCTTTTCTCAAATCATAACGGGCTAATCCATCATTAAAACTTACTTTATCGACAATTTTTAATTCTGTCAAGATTTCAAGGGTTCGATAAACAGTAGCAAGTCCAATTTCTGGACTCTTTTTTTTCACTAAAAAGAAGATCTCTTCTGCAGACAAATGCTCTTTCTCATTCTCCAAAAGCACAAGCAGGGTAGCTTCTCTTTGCGGTGTCAGCTTGAACCCCGATTCATGTAGCTGCTGTTTTGTTTTTTTCATCGCCGAAATAGCATTCATGACCATTTACTCAACCCCAACAATTTATAATAATTACAATTTAGAAAAACAATAACACTGTGTTAATTAAAATTATTATAAGCTAGTTAAGAAAAACATGCAAGGGATTCTCAATTAGATTTTTTGACTAATTTTGTCACACCGTTTTCTTGTTTAATCAGTCCTTGTTTCAAAAGATTGCCTAATGCTCGCTTAAAAGCACCTTTGCTGATGCCGAAAGCTTTCATGATGTCTTCTGGATCTGATTTATCTGTAAAGTTGATTTGCTGATCTGCAGAACGTTCTAAAATGGTTAAAATCATTTGTGCATCATCTGATATTGCTTCATACGCTCTTGGTTTCAATGAAAGATTCAGTACACCATCTGGTCGGACACCGATCACACGCCCTTTTACCTGCTCGCCTAGTCGAGGTTCGTTATATCGTTCAGAAGGATGGATAAACCCAAGATAGAAATCTTCAGTCAAAACATACGTACCTGTTAATTTCAAACGGTAGGCTGTTCCTATCACATCTTTGTTTTTCATTTCTTCTGTTCCATACTTGCTTAAAGATTTGAATATTTTTTCGTCTGCTAAACTACCCCAAACACGATCCTTTGCATCAACTCTAAGGGAAATCATCAAACGATCTCCCTTTTTAGGCCACAGCTCTGTCATGGTCGGTAATTCATCAAGAGATACGACAAAGTCTTTATCTGGAAGACCGATATCGACAAATGCGCCTAAATCTTTTCGTGTAGCAGTAACGATCCCAAATGCATAGTGACCGATGCGACTTTTTGGAATTTGTGTAGTGATCCGGTTTTCATGTTTTTGATTTTGGTAGCCGAATCCTTCCACTGCCTCACCGATTTTGTGCTCGCCTTCTGATTTGCTTAAGCCAAAGGTTTGCCCATTTTTTTGGACAAAGTAATTTTTTTCATTTTCATCAATAATAATACCTGTAAATATAGTTGCTAATAAATCGTTCATTTTTTTCTCCCTCTATAGTGAAAGGTTTTCTTAATACATTTCTTTGCTATCATAACATAATGTTATCTACTTGAATAGCTGAGCCTTGCTTTGGAAAGGTGAAAAAAGGAGTATGACAACAGTTGTGTCATACTCCCCTTTTTTGAATAAACGGTGTTTACCTGCCAACTCCTCGGTTTCAAGTCACACTATTCATCAAACATGAGAAGCTGTTTTTTGAAATTGCTCCTTGTGACTCAGAGTGAAACGGCAGGCTCACAACCTCTTTCGTTTAGTTAAAACTAATTGCTCCCATTTCCTCCGAACCACCCAGTTTTACAGTTGATCGTTACGATATAAAATGGCAAAGCACTTTCTCCAATGCCTTTCATCAATGCAGATTTTGTTGAAGTGGCATATAGATTGTAATAGCCTTCCCCATTTTCGATTCTGGCTTTTTCTAATCTGTAACCTCCTTCAACGATATATCCACGTTGGATACATGTAGCAATCACTTTGCTTTGGACACCTGGTGCCCACGTCCATGCTGGATTAGATGCATCGGCAATATCACTTGCTCTGGCAGATTTGATTGGCTGATTCGCTGAGTTTGAAGAGGAAGGAGTCGAGGATGCCGCTTCTTGCTGTGCTGCTTGTGCGACCGCAGCTTGTTGAGCGGCTTGAGCTGCAGCAGCTGCTGCTGCTTGAGCGGCTTGTTTTGCTTGTTCTTCAGCTGCTTTTTTCGCTTCTTCTGCTTTTTTCGCTTCTTCTGCTTTTTTCTTTTCCTCTTCTTCTTTTTTCTCTTTATCAGTGAGCATCTTGTCTACTTGTTTCAATTGTTCATTCAACTGAGCAGATAGATCTGTATTTTTCACCTTTTCTACTGCTTCTTTTGCCGTCTTGTATTGGTCGCGTGTCGCTGAACCCACTACTTTTCCGTCTTTAAAGACTATAGCTGTTTTTTCTTTAGCTGTTTGCAATTCAGCATATTGATTTTTAGCTTCTGTTTGTGCTTGTTGAATCAATTTTCCAAAATCTGTGTTATCCGTTTCGATTGTTTGTATCTCTTTATCTGCTTTCAACTTGATGTCATCTGCTAGATGATCATCGACGATCACAGGTGCTACGAACCATTCATTCACTTTCTGGATATCTTGGATCTTAGATTGGATATCTTGATAAGTTGTTTCTAACGCTGAATATCCTTTTTCATTCTTAAGACTTGATAAATCATTTTTTAGTTTTGATAGATCTTGATGAATCATATCTGCACGAATAAATTGATGGTGGTCATCTGTATAAAAGGCAGCAAGTTTCCCATGAAGGTCTTCCATTTGTTGCTGTCTTTTTGCTTCTGCTGCTACTTCGGCTTCTACTTTTTGATGATGGTCATAATAAGCCCAGCCTCCCCCACCTAGTAGAAGAACCGCTGCTAAAGCGAGATAAGGCACTTTTTTTGATTTTTTCTTTTGTGTCTTATCTAGATCTTTTTTTTCTAGGTTTGATTCTTGAGGCGTTTTTTCAGTATTTGGCACGATTGTTATTGGTTCTGTTTCTGCTTCAATCAGCTCAGGCTGGTTCTCTTCTTTTTCTATTTTAGCTTCAAGAACAGTGCTATCTTCACTTGCAGATTGACTTTCAGCATCGGCTTCATTATTTATTTCATCTGACTCTGTTGACTTCTTGTCTGCTTTTTCGAGCATTTCTTTTTTCTCTGCTTCCGGCAATCCATTCGATTTCTCGTCTTCTGATTGTTTTTCAGACAATGTTTCAGTTTTTTCCGGGACATCCGTTTTTAGATCATTCGTTTTTAATGATTCTTTACCTGCAGCGTTTACTCTACTAATGGCTTTTTCAGCGTCTTTTTCAGCTTCATGTTCTGGTTCTACTTTGTTTTCCTGTGCAATTTTTTCACTGATCATTTTGAGTAGCTCTTCCGCGTGCTCTTCCTTTGTATCTTCACGATGTGCTTTGATATAGGCGGATAGTATCGAATTTTCTTCCTCATTATCGACGATTTCTTTTAGTTCAGCTACTCTTCTTTTTTGTTTTGATTCAAGGGTTTCTTCTTGATTCTTTCCTGATTTTTCCAAAGTCTCACGAACAGTCGCTTTCTTCTGTTCCATTTTTTCTTTATTGGCTACTTTATCGTGAGTAGATGATACATCGTCTTCTAATTCTGTTTTTTCGAATAATTCCATCACAGATTCGAGAGGTAGATCTTTCAATTCCGACCATTCGATTGGATCGTTTAATTCTGTATCAGGAAAGACTGCGTCTTCAGTTGATTTATCCTGCATAGTTTCATCTGCATTTATTTCTTTGATTGTTTCTTTTGTTTGCTGATCTTCTGCAGTTAGTTGATGACCGCAGTCTGGACAGATATTGTTCTCATCCATTTTTTTCGATCCGCAATTTGGACATTTTTTCATCACTTAGCGATCGGCTCCTTTACTAGGTTTACGCTACCATTTAATCTATCATATTCTATACGTCACGCCAATAGCTTATTTTTAGGATTTACTTAAAAATAATGAATAAATTTTCTTCCTATAGAAAAAAAAGCTTGAGACCGCATAGTCCCAAGCTTTTTTTCTTTTAAAATAAACCAAACCATTTGACTGATTTCTCTTCTGGTCAATAGTTCGTGCTTATTCTAAGAAGTCTTTTAATTGTTTCGAACGAGAAGGATGGCGTAATTTTCTCAATGCTTTAGCCTCGATCTGACGAATACGTTCCCGAGTAACACCAAATACTTTTCCTACTTCTTCCAGTGTTCTCGTACGTCCATCGTCTAGACCAAAACGTAAGCGAAGGACATTCTCTTCCCGATCTGTCAATGTATCTAGTACATCTTCCAATTGTTCTTTTAGTAGTTCATATGCTGCGTGTTCTGCTGGACTTGTTGCTTCTTGGTCTTCGATGAAATCACCTAAATGAGAATCATCTTCTTCACCGATTGGCGTTTCAAGGGAAACAGGTTCCTGCGCGATTTTCAAGATTTCGCGGACTTTTTCTGTCGGAAGGTCCATTTCTGCACCGATTTCTTCCGGCGTAGGTTCTCTTCCAAGGTCTTGCAACAATTGACGCTGGATACGAATCAATTTATTGATTGTTTCTACCATGTGAACTGGAATACGGATCGTACGTGCTTGGTCGGCGATTGCACGAGTAATTGCTTGACGAATCCACCATGTAGCATAAGTAGAAAACTTGAATCCTTTGCGATAATCGAATTTTTCAACTGCCTTCATCAGCCCCATATTTCCTTCTTGGATCAAGTCAAGGAACTGCATGCCTCGCCCTACATAACGTTTAGCGATACTTACTACTAAACGAAGGTTTGCTTCTGCTAAACGCTGTTTTGCTTCTTGGTCGCCTTCTTCGATTTTCAATGCTAACGCTACTTCTTCTTCCGCAGTTAAAAGGGAGACACGGCCAATTTCTTTCAGATACATACGAACCGGGTCATTGATTTTTACACCGGTTGGCGCAGAGAGATCTTCTGTTTTTGCCTGTTCAGCTTTTTTCTCAGCACTTTTCAAGCTGTGAATTGATGGATCACCATTTTCATCCACCACACTGATACCTGCGTCTTCAATCTTTTGGATCAATTTGTCCATTTCATCTGCATTCAAAGTGAATGGTGTAGCAAGCTGATTGGATAAATCATCATATACAACTTGTCGTTTGGGTTTGTTTTCTTTGATGAAAGCTGCTACTGCTGCTTCATACTTTTTTTTATCTGTTCCATTTGCCATAAAAGAAGGCCCCCCTTGAGTAGCTATTTGGCTTGTTTTAACTGTTTCGTTAAATTGATGATTTCGATCGTCAATTCAAGCTCAAGCTGTTTGTTCCCAGTACGTCTGGCTTCTTGCTGCATTTGTTTTTTTAATGTTATTTCATCAGCTAAGCCAGATTTGCTGATCACATCTAGCAAGTCTTGGATTTCCCGTGGCGAACTTTCTTCTGCCACCGGTAGATATTCGATCTCCACCACCAACCGCCTTAAATTTTCATCTTGCAAAAAGTCTAAAAACTCTGCAAGGTTGAATTCATAATGTTGTGAGACATATGCATCGAATAAAAAATAAACTTCTGCATATGCGTCGTGGATAAACTGAAATTCTCGTTCTTTTAAAATATTGCGGACAGAAACTTCTTTAAATGCGCGGTACAACAGAATCTGCTCTGCCTTTTCTACCTGCGTCAACGGTCTTTTCTTCCGTACAGTTTCTTGTCTCTTGGTCTGCGCATGTTGGTTTTCCTGAGGTTCTTGACGATTTTGCTGATTTGTTCTTCGGAGCTCACGCAATTGTTTTTGTATCGTCTCTCTGCTGACCTGAAACTCTGTGGACAGCTGCGATAAATACATATCTTGTTCAATTGGTGAAACGACTCGGCTAAGTTCAACTAATAATTCTTCAAGGTATTCGATTTTGTCTTTTTCATTCTCTAAATTTTTCCCTTGTTTCAAATAACGTGATTTAAAAGTAAAAACTGTTTCACGCCCGTGAGCCACTAATTCTTGAAAAGATGCTTCCCCATACTTACGGAGATATTCATCAGGATCAAGCTTTTCTGGAACGACTACGACCGAAAGTCCTAAGCGACTATTTTGCCGAAGCAATTCAATCCCTCGATTGGTTGCTTCAAAACCTGCGTTATCTCCGTCATAACAAAAAACCAGTTCTTTCGTCAGTTTTTCCATTTGCTGGATCTGTTGAGCTGTCAGACTTGTTCCCATGGAAGCTAATCCAGTTTTGATACCAGCCTGCCATGCAGCAATCACATCCATAAAACCTTCGAACAACAAGATTTCTCCATTTTTTCGGATATCGCTTCTTGCTTTATCAAGATTAAATAAAACTTGTCTTTTATTGAACAATTCTGTTTCCGGACTGTTCAAATATTTGGGCTGATCTTTTTCCTGCCCTTTTTCAGGTGCAAGCCAGCGTCCTGAAAACCCGATTGTCTGGCCTTGAGGATTACGAAGAGGAAACATCACCCTTTGGTAAAAACGGTCCGACAGACGGCCATCATCATGTGTGACAAACAATCCAGAACGTTCTAATAATTCATTTGAGAATGATTCATTCTTGAAGACTTGCTGAAGAAACGAGCGTTCATTAGGTGCAAAACCGATATTGAATTCTTCAATCAATTCTAAAGACAACCCACGACTTTGCAAATATTCTAGGGCTGGCTGTCCCGCTTTTGTATGCAACAGCATGTGATGATAGATTTCCGCTGCTTTTTCATGAGCAGCAATCAATTTTCCTGTAGCAGATTCAGGATTTTGTACAGCTACCGTTCGCTGACGCCATTGATCTTCCAACGGAATCTGTTCGAAATCTGCTACTTTTATCACTGCTTCTGGAAAACTCAGTCCTTCTAGTTCTTGAAGAAAAGTAAACACGTTTCCGCCCTTGCCGCAACCAAAGCAATGAAAGATCTGCTTGTCTTCTGCAACAGAGAAGGATGGTGTGCGTTCTTCATGAAAAGGACACAGCCCTAAGTAGTTTTTACCAGACTTTTTCAATTGGACATATTGTCCAATCACCTCAACGATATTCGTTTGACTGCGTACCGTTTCGATAACTTCTGGAGGAATCCGTTGAGCCATTTTTCCACCCCCTGCTTTATTGATATCTTTTCGTTTTAACAAAAGATATTTCAGGAGAATAACCGGTAAAAAATCGCACTAACTGAAATCAGTGCGATTTTAAAGGACACAATTATACATGTTTGATTGTATCATATTTCAATTCTTTTTCAAGTATAACACATTTCTATTTAATTAAGCATCAATTTGCTACTCTTTTCAGTAGCTGATTTTGAATATCAGCCTTCCAGTACAATAATCGAAAGACAATATTTATGATCATGAACATAACGAAGTATCCTATGGTTTCTCCTAAACCTAAGTTTACTTCCAAAATTCCGTGGAACAGCATCGCAGCTACATATATCCCTACGATTGTCGTTACTGCTAAGAATATTCGCAACGGGTTGAAAGGATAACAAGCTTTTACAACTGCCATGCAGCTGATTCCAATTAGCAAGTAATACATCAACGTAGTGGTTTCACTACTTCCCCACGCGAACGTTTTTCCAAGTAGATACACTGCTATGATATTCACTACTACAAGCAAGGCATTTGGCAACGCGTTGATAAGTGCAGTAGGCAAGTAACGGTAAGTGATTTTGCGTTTATCTTGTTCAAATGATAAAAAGAAGGAAGGATACCCTTCAATCGCCAAATCAATCAGCGTAATCTGGATAGGGATAAATGGAAATCCAATAGCTGTAACGGCACAGATAATCGATAAAATAAAAGAATAAATCGTTTTGATGAAAAAGATACCGGAGACTTTCGTCACATTGTTGACTACCCGACGTCCTTCAAACAGGACTTCTGGCAATGTCGTAAAATCAGAGTCCAACAATACCAGATTAGCAATTTGACGTGTCGCTCCGTCACCTTCTGCCATGGCGATACTACAATCTGCTTCTCTTAATGCCAAAACATCATTTACGCCGTCACCTGTCATCGCAACCGTTCTGCCGCTATCTTTCAATTCATTTACCAGTAATTTCTTTTGCTGAGGACTCACTCGACCAAAAACGGTATATTGATGTGCAGCTTCTCGCACGTCCGATTCTTCAGTAATCTGAGAAAGGTCGATATACGCATCATAATTCGGTAATCCTGCACGTCTGGCAATATTGGAGACAGTAAATGGATTATCTCCAGAGATTACTTTCAGGTCAACGCCTTCCTCATGAAGATAAGCTAGTGTTTCTGGCGCATTTTTTCGGATTGGGTCATCGATTTCAAACAGAGCAACTGGCTCAACAAACGCGGGTTTTTCTTCGTTTAATTGCTGATTTGGAGCAATCCCCAACATAAGTACGCGATAGCCATTCGCTTGAGCTGTTTTTAGACTATCTGGCAGCCGATCTTCTTCCACCAAGCGTTCAGGTGCTCCTACGTATACGACTCCTAATTCTGGAAACTCCATCGCACCCCATTTGCGATCAGAAGAAAATGCGACTTTGTTTGTTACATCATAACGATTAGAAAGCTCAAAATACTCTCTCATCGCCCGCATGGTGATGTTGTTATCACTGCTTTCTGCAAGATACGTTCCCATAATTTCTGGAATAGCTTTTTCATACAGCGGATGTAATGCTTCTACACGCTGGATACTCATTTTCCCTTCAGTAATAGTTCCTGTCTTATCCAAACATAATGTATCGACGTGAGCAAGTGTTTCAATGGAATACATGTCTTGAACAAGAATCCGTTTTTTTGCCAGTTTTGTTACACCTGTCGTTAACGCAATACTTATCAGCAATACTAATCCCTTTGGAAGCATCCCTAACAAAGCTGCTGCAGAGGCAATAACTGAAATCTTGATAGAAGCATCGCGAATGAACAGTGCCTCCAAAAATAGTATGATCCCTAAAGGAATAATCACGAAACTAGTGAACTTGGATACTTTACGAATCGAATCTACAAGTTCAGAATGAATAGCTTTGTGGGTTTTTGCCTCGCTAGTCAAGCGGACAGCATAATTATCTGCCCCTACTCGGATGACTTCAGCCATGACAGAACCACTTGTCAAAAAGCTCCCAGAAAGCAATTCAGCTCCAGCTTCTTTGACAATCAAGTCAGATTCACCTGTCAAAAGAGCTTCATTTGCTTCTGCCCGTCCTGATATGACCTGCAAATCGGCTGGTATCTGTTCTCCTGCTCCGATTTTTACCAAATCTCCTAATACCAGCTCTTTAGTAGAAATCGATTGTTCTTTACCGTCCCG
This sequence comes from Enterococcus sp. HMSC076E04, assembly GCF_001814285.1. Lineage (NCBI taxonomy): Bacteria > Bacillati > Bacillota > Bacilli > Lactobacillales > Enterococcaceae > Enterococcus > Enterococcus sp. HMSC076E04. Next base: position 81,607 of record NZ_KV815580.1, read on the forward strand.
AATCACTAGTACTTCTGATTGGGAAACAATCGATAATTTCCGTACAAGATTTCTTGCATGTATTTCTTGATAAATTCCAATAACGATATTTACGATAATAATTGCTAAATATGCCATGTTGGAATAAGCACCTACAAATAACAGGCAAATCCCGATACCGAAGTTCAGAAAATTGAATAACGTCAATATATTATCGCTGAATATTTGCTTTGTACTTTTTGATGCATCTTCCTGGTAGTCATTTTGCTGGCCAGAAGCCATTTTTTGAACTACTTCTTGCTGTGTAAGTCCATTCATTTTCTTTTTCTCCATTTTCCGCCAACTTTCAAAAATAATCACGTGTTTAAGTCTAGCGTGTTCCAAGGTTAAAAACAACTTGTTTTTATAAAATTTATAGAAAAACACACGAATGATTCTTACGAAAAAGATGCTGATCTTTTTTGTATGAATCACCCGTGTGTTGTTTTTTTATTATCGAACTATCTTTACTTATATTGTTCTTCCAAACGGCTCATCCACCATCCTAGTGCTGTACCAGCTACAAAAAGAACAGGACAAGCTAGCACGCCAGCGACTCCCAATCCCGCGTAATCAGTAGGGATGATCATAATCGTTGAAGCAAAAACGACGCCTAAAATAAAATGGAATAGCTTACTGTATGCCTTTGAGAAAATATAATCCATGATTTTTGACAAGCCAAGGACACAAAGAACCCCACCAATTCCGATCGGCAAGATGACTTCAAACCGAACTTCTTTAAATCCGTCAGCCATCGCTTTGTACAATCCCATATATACCAAAAAATTAGAAGGACTCAATCCTGGGACAATCATCCCTAAACCAATCAATCCACCGGCGATCAGCCAAGTCCCAAAATTCTGATCGACTTGTCCATCAAATAATCGAGCACCGTATAATAAAAACAAATAAGCCAGAACAAAAGTAACAACCATGATGATCACATCAGAAGTATCTCGTCCTTTTTTTCCTGCTTCTTTCCATAAGGCAGGAACAGTTCCGACGATACACCCAACAAAAAACCACAATATTGTTGTTTCATACGCCCCTAATAAAAAACTGACTAAAAAAGAAAGTAAAAAGATGCCTGTCACTCCGCCTAGACCAACAGGCAGGAAAAACAAAACATTTTCTTTGAAATTTTTTGTGATATGGGCTAGAAAAGAAATCAGTCGCTCATACATGCCAAAAACAGCTGCTAATGCACCACCGCTGACCCCCGGCAAGATAAATCCTGAACCGATAAACATTCCCTTCACAAACCGCAACATCCAATCTTTGGTTGTGTACCCCACTTTTTGATTTTCCATTTTTTGCCTTTTTTCCACTATTTGCGCACTCCTTCTTTCAACTCATTTTATTATGTTTGGATATTTCCTACTCGTTTATTTAAAGACTTTTTCGTAAGTCTCTATTATTTTTTCATTCATTTTGACAATATCAGGATAAAACATGTTACCTCCATTATGATAGAGATAGCCGCCGTTGTAAAGCAAGGACTGGATTCGCCAATATCGGTACTGTTTTCCTTCCTCATTTCCTAAAAGCGGGCTTAACACATCTTTAGAATACGCTTCTGCTAGTTCTACTGTGTTTTCTCCGCCATGATTTTTTACATAGGCAATATAATCTTTCCCAAAATTATACGCTTGGACAGCGGTCCACAGATCACATCCTTGTTTTTTTGCTTCCATTATCATCTCCGCCAAATATTTGACCCCTTGATCAATACTGTCAGCTGGATTATCAATGATATCGGCTTCTCCATGCAAACTCTCTGAACTCTGCATGAGATCTGTGCCTTTTCCTTTTGATTCGGTCAAGATTATTGCCTTGATCAATTTTTCGTATGCTTCCATATGATAATTTTTTGCAGCTGTCGTTATTTCTATTTGATAGCTTTCCACCCGTTTTACTGAGCGATAAGTTCTTCCTCCTAAAAACAACACCGCACCAATGACCGTTAGAAGGATCATGTAAAAAAGAATACGGATAATAGATAATCGTTTTCGCTTCATTTCATCACCTAGTTATTTTGACATCTTTTTTATCTTACTATTTCTTTATCTTCTTGGCTATTTCTTCCTTAAATTCTGTGTACACCTTAAGAAAAAATGAATTTTCCTGTGTTTTTTATCATCTTACGAAAATGATCGTTGTTTTTCAGTAAAAACGATTGCCCAATGACTGTTATAATCGTTATACTTTACACAGTAGGTGATTATGTGAAAAAAGAAAAGAAATATGCAAAAATGTCAGACGGGAGCGAAATTTATTATGAAAAGAGTGGTCAAGGCTTCCCACTCTTTTTACTGCATGGCAATGATGGCAGCGGCCGCTTTTTTTCAGAACAGGTTCCCGTACTTGAACGCTACTATACCGTTTATCTAGTAGACAGCAGAGGACATGGCCGTTCAACAAATGAAGCATCTATATTGAATTTTCATTTGATGGCTGAGGATCTGAATACGATTATGTTGCTAGAAAAAATCAATCAGGCAGATTTTCTTGGATTTAGTGATGGCGCAAATCTGGCATTGGTATTTGCCAGCAGCTTTCCCCAAAAAGTTCATCGACTGATTTTAAATTCTGGAAACACGCTAGTTAAAGGCGTTCGTTTTTCTGCCAGAGTCATCAGCAATTTTCATTATGCATGGGTATGGTTGCTCTCTTTATTTCGCCCAAGCCTTCGCAAAAATCTGTTAGTTATTAAACTATTGCTGCATGATATCGGCCTTACAGAAAATGATTTAAAAAAAATCAACTCCCCAACTTTGATTATTGTAGGAAAAAAAGATGTGATCAAGCTGAAACATTCTCTGTATATAGCTAAAACTATACCAAAAGCTTCTTTTGTACTTGTAAAAGAACAAGGACATGAATTAGCTAGAAAAGATCCTGAACGCTTCAACCGAGAAGTTCTTCAATTTCTTTCTGAAACATAATTATTAGGAATAGAAGGTGATTTATTTGTTAAAAACTACCATACAATGGCTGAAAAACCATCTAGGACTGTTCAAAACAATCTTTTTGATTTCTGTCATTGTCATTATTGTCGGTGAATTGATGTCCATCGGTAAGACTCTATCTATCCAGCAATTAGGAGAAACGTTTGCCACTATACCTATTTGGAAAAGCGGACTTATGCTGTTGATTGGTCTTGTCTCTGTGTTACCTATGATTGGTTATGATATTATTTTGAATCGGATGCTTGAACAAAAGCAGAATCCTCGTTACTTGTTTGAGACAAGCTGGCTGATCAATACAATCAACAATATTGCCGGTTTCGGCGGGTTTGTCAGTGTGGGGCTTCGCTCTGAGCTATATGGACAAAAGAAAGAGAGCAAAAACGTGATCCAGGCATTATCGAAAGTTTTCTTGTTTTTGATGGCTGGACTTTCTATTTACAGTCTGCTTTCTTTTTTACTTGTAGTCTTCACGCCAGTTGCTCCTTTTTTGAAGCAATATTGGATATGGCTGATTGGCGGCGGTCTGTATTTCCCTGTTGTCTTTTTATTCACTACTTTCAAAAAGAAAGGATTCCTTGGTGGTACCTCACTTAAAACGCAAGGACAGCTCTTGCTTGTTTCATTATTGGAATGGTCTGGTGTCCTGTTCAGTTTCCTTTCTGTTGGTTACCTAATGGAAATCCGAATCGATCTGTGGCAAACGATTCCGTTATTCATTGCTGCTTCAGTGATAGGGATTGTGTCTATGATTCCTGGCGAGATCGGCAGTTTCGATGTGATGATGATTATCGGATTATCTGCTATTGGTGTGCCAAGAGAAACAGTCGTTGTGTGGATCTTGCTTTATCGTCTGTTCTACTACATCATTCCGTTTTTGATTGGAATCGTCTTTTTCTTCAAAAATATCGGTTCCACTTTTGATCAACGTTATTCAGGGATCCCTAAGCAGTTAGCAACAGAAATCGCGCATAAAATCGTGGTTGTCCTCTTATACTTTTCTGGAATCATGTTGGTACTTTCTGCCACTATTCCGCAAGCTTTTACAGAGTTTCGCTGGCTTCATAGTTTGAACCCATTGAAATTCCACTTTATTATCCAATTTCCTAGTATATTATTAGGATTTCTTTTGATTGTTATGGGGAGAGGGATCGCTGCACGCGTAAAACGAGCCTATCTGCCTACAATTTTCTTGATCGGACTCGCTTTGTTTTATGTTTTATTAAGCGATTTTAGCTTCACACCGGTGATTTTCTTGTCTATTCTGCTTCTGATCATTCTTGCGTCCAAAAACGAACTGTTTCGGGAACAACTCATCTATTCGTGGGAATGGCGTACAATCGACGGAATCATTATCGGTGCATTGACATTGCTTTATATCGTTATTGGTGTATACAATCTGCCTGATTTTCCACATCGGCGTCACCATTTTATTTCCTTTTTCTTATTCCCTTCTGAAAAGATTTGGTTTTCAGGGTTGTTGGCCATTATCGCCGTTAGCTTCATGATCGTTCTATTTGTCCATTTTCTTCAAGGAGAAAAGAAACAGATTGGCGAAGCCTTTAATGAAGAAAAGGCACTGAAGATCCTCACAACTTATGGAGGAAACTCCGACAGTCAATTGATCTTCTTAAAAGACAAGCGGATGTTTGCCTATGAAAAAGACGGTGAACCAACTGTGCTTCTCCAATTCGCTTGCTTCAATAATAAATGCATCGTAATGGGCGATCCTTCTGGTAAGAAAGAAGATTTTCCAGAAGCAATTGAAGCTTTCATCGAAGAGACAGACCGATTATGTTATTTACCTGTTTTCTACGAAACAAGCGAAGAGATCGTTATGATTTTGCATGAATTCGGCTATGACTTCATTAAAATGGGGGAAGAAGCTTATGTAGACCTGAATAGTTTTACAACATCAGGGAAAAAAATGAAGGGCACTCGGGCTGTCTTGAACCGAATTGAACGAGAAGGATTTACATTTGATGTCTTACAACCGCCGTTTTCTGCTGAGCAAATGAGTATTTTCAAAAATATTTCTGATAATTGGTTGGGTTCACGAAAAGAAAAAGGTTTTTCTTTAGGCTTTTTCTCGGAAGATTATTTACAAAGAGCGCCTATTGCTGTAGTCAAAAATACTCAAGAAGAAATTGTCGCTTTTGCGACGATCATGCCTACTTACACGAACAACAAAGTAGGAACGATCGATTTGATGCGATATGATCCCAAAAAAGCCCCTTCCGGCAGTATGGATTTCTTGTTCCTGCATTTATTTGCTTATATGAAAGAAGAACATATCCAATGGTTCAATTTAGGGATGGCACCTCTTTCAAATGTTGGAACTTCCAGAAAGAGTTTTTTACAGGAAAGAATTGCTTACTTGGTTTACGAGTTTGGCTCTCATTTTTATTCTTTCCATGGATTAAGAGAATACAAAAGCAAGTACGCTACGAACTGGGTCTCACGCTACACCCTATATTCGCGAGATAGTTGGATTGCATATGTTATGATTGCTTTGCTGATTATTGATAATACGCCAGTTGAGCAGACACAAGGTAGAATAAATGGTTTGAAAAAATGGATACGAAGAAAGTACTAAAAACTGCGTAGTTAGTAAGGAAACACTCACAATATAAATAAAAGAGACTGAACCAAAGCGTGAGGTACGGCTCCTGCCCTCTCTTATTGTACAATTGAAGAACAAAAAAAGCGGTCAAAACAAGATTTCTGTTTTGACCGCTTTTCATTTTAAACATTTTTCATTACCAAAATATTCGAGTCACGTTTCTTATGCTTCGATTTCTGTAACGATACCTGAACCTACTGTACGGCCACCTTCACGAATGGAGAAGGTCGTTCCGTTTTCAACAGCGATTGGGTGGATCAAGTCAACATCAATCGTCACATTGTCACCAGGCATGACCATTTCTGTATCTTCTGGTAACGTGATTGTTCCAGTAACGTCAGTTGTACGGAAGTAGAATTGTGGGCGGTAGTTGTTAAAGAATGGTGTATGACGTCCACCTTCTTCTTTTGTCAACACGTACACTTCAGCTTTGAATTTTGTATGTGGAGTAATGGAACCTGGTTTAGCAAGTACTTGTCCACGTTCGATATCGTCACGTTGGATACCACGTAACAGTACGCCTACGTTATCCCCAGCTTCCCCGTAATCTAACGTTTTACGGAACATTTCTACACCTGTGACAACTGCTTTTTGTGTTTCGGGTTTGATCCCTACGATCTCTACTTCATCACCGACACGAACAGCACCGCGGTCAATACGACCTGAGGCAACAGTTCCTCGTCCTGTAATGGAGAAAACATCTTCCACTGGTAATAGTAATGGTTTATCTGTATCACGTTCTGGTGTTGGGATATATTCATCCACTGTATCCATCAGTTCCATAATAGCAGCTTCAGCATCTGGATCGCCTTGCAATGCTTTTAATGCGGAACCTTTGATCACAGGAGTATCATCGCCTGGGAAACCATATTCGCTCAATAACTCGCGAACTTCCATTTCTACCAAATCGATCAATTCTTCATCATCGACTAAATCTACTTTGTTCAAGAAAACAATTAGGTATTTTACACCAACTTGACGTGACAACAAAATGTGTTCACGTGTTTGAGGCATCGGACCATCAGTGGCAGAAACGACTAAGATGGCACCATCCATTTGGGCTGCCCCTGTAATCATGTTTTTCACATAGTCCGCGTGTCCTGGTGCATCGATATGCGCATAGTGGCGTTTTTCTGTTTCATATTCTACGTGTGCGGTATTGATCGTAATCCCGCGTTCACGTTCTTCTGGAGCTGCATCAATACTAGCATAGTCTTGAGGATTTGCTAGGCCTTTTTTGCCTAATACTGTAGTGATCGCAGCAGTTAAAGTAGTTTTCCCATGGTCAACGTGTCCAATTGTACCAATGTTAACGTGTGGTTTACTTCTGTCGTAATGTTCTTTTGCCATAATTTACAAACCTCCTAAATAATATAGATCACTGAAGGATTTCAGCTCTCACTTTTTTATTATAGTCTTTTTTTGAATAAATCAAAAAGAATACGTCCGGCTTACTTTTTGTAAGATTCGAACTAAGCTTATTATACGTCAAAATTGGTCAAAGTCAACTAAGAGCACTCGCCTGTCTTATACGCGAAAAAAGTACCTTTTATAAATAAAAAATTATGTTTTTTGAGAAAAACTTCAAGCTCTTCTTTAACTTTCTTTTGAAGCAATAAGAACAAAATGAGGAAAAGTTTAAAATTCAGCTGTCGCCAACAACTTTCAATAGACGAAATCTTCTATTTCGTTAATAATAAGAAGAGAGGTGAAGTACATGAAAAAATTAATTGGCGTACTTGTCGTTTTAGGCATCTTTCTCGGCGGAAGTTTTGCAGCCTATCATTATTTTTACGGCGGCGAAGCCTATTATACAAAAATCACGACGAATGGCGAAATGTCAGCTTTCCGAACAGATAATGGAGAAAAATTTACGACTTATACCTACAAGCAAGCGGCTTATAACAAAGATGGAGAAAAAAAACAAGTGACGCTTCATGAAGTAAGAGAACATCCATTAAAAATGAATGCGTATCTCCAACTCAAAGTCAATCCTCGTAAAGGTGTATTAAGCTGGGAAGAAATAAAAGCTTCTGAAGTCCCTAAAAATGCGGCAGAAAAAATCGATCAATAATCGGTGGTCTTAAAATTTTATTAGATAAAAAGAGGCAGGGACAGAAGCGTTTAACTCCAAGAAATAAGAAGGAATTCACGAAAATTGCTTTTCAAATCTTTGTGAATTTCAGCTTATTTCCGAAGGAGTTGCTTCTGCTTCCGCCGTTTATACGTGTTTAGAGCGTGAGACTAAAGTGTTCTTTACTTTTGTCTCACGCTCTTTTTTTGTTATATTCGTCTTTTCAGATCTTTCTCATGGACCATTCATTCAACTAAACATCGGTAGTTGAACATCTAATGTTCCAGTCTCTTTTATAAACGATTCAATACTTCATCCACATTTTTGATCATCACAGATATCGTACCATCCGGATTATTCACAAATTCAATCAAATCTGGGTTGCGATATACATCGACTGGTACAATCAGTTCGATTCCGTTTGATAGTTTAAATTTTTGTTTTCCAAATTTTTTCTCAGAAATTTCTTGTACTTCTTTTACAGGGGGTGCTTCTGGGACAAACCCTTGCTCCTGTACTTCTTCTTTAAAAGCCAGTTTTGCCGTAATGTTTTCCTTGAAGACTTTTTCTGCGATCATCTCATGATCCAACCGTCCTTTTTCTTCTATCGTGTCATAGACAGCTTCTTTTAAATCAGCCATGATATCAAATTCTTCTGTCTCGAATTTTTTTCCGAGATGCTTGGCTACTTTTTGGATCACTTTTACGTTTTCCTCTAAAGAAGGTGCAGGAACACTTTCGATCACTCTTCCAGAAAAATAAAGCTCTTTTTTACCGGAAAACTCATATTTTTTTTCAATCAATTCGTAGGTCCAATCGGACAAGTTCACCGCGAAGGCTTCATCTGCTTTTTGTGTTTTCGCGCCTAGTATTGCTCGGTTCAAAATCAAACGGTTGTCAATCCCTACTTCGTCTGCTTCAACAAAATGCGTATAAGCCTCACGATAATTGACTTTCAATAAAGATAGGTACATCACTGTATCTAATTCATACAAAACAACAAATACATCTGCACTTGGCGCCTCTTCACTTTCTTGGTAAATATCGAACCATCGCTGAACGATTGCTTCACTTGCTTCCACAAAATTTTCTTGAGCGATTTTAAGTGATTCAACGATCATGCTTTCTTCTGCCAATTGTCCAGTTTTCGTTTGGGCAGAAGAGATTTTTTGGATTTTCTTTTGAAGAAAATCACGAATATATTCTTTTGTCAGATCTAGCTCTTTTTGTGAAAAGACCGGCGAACCTGTTTCTCTGTCAATAATATGCAGGATTGCTTTTTTTAAATAGATATCCATTTCCTCATTCCCTTCTGTCCTAGTTTACGGAAAAAAAATCAAAAATGCCAGAATCAAAATCATTTTCTTTTAAACAAAAATTTCAATAGTAGAAACAAAATGGATTCTTTTTTTTGGAAAATGCGCTAAACTTATAGATGAACGAATAAAAAAGGAGCTGAAAGTATGAATTCATTAACAAGCACGTATCGTCTATCAAATGGTTACGAAATTCCAGTAGTAGGATTCGGCACATGGCAAACACCTGACGGGGATGTCGCTGTTTCCTCTGTTAAAGAAGCACTGGCTGCAGGTTATCGCCATATCGATACTGCCCAAGGATACAAGAATGAAGAAAGTGTCGGCCAAGCGATTAAGGAAAGTGGCATTCCTAGAGAAGAGATCTTCCTAACAACAAAGTTATGGAATGCCAATCACAGTTATGAACTTGTGATGTCTTCTTTTGAGGAATCATTAAAGAAACTCCAAACAGATTATGTAGATCTGTTCTTGATTCACTGGCCAAATCCAGTTGCTTTTCGTGATAATTGGGAACAAGCAAACGCAGATACATGGCGAGCATTTGAAGAACTGTATGAAGCAGGTAAAATCAAAGCAATTGGTGTCAGCAATTTCTTGCCCCACCATCTAGATACACTTGCTAAAACAGCAAAAATCATGCCAATGGTCAATCAAGTTTTCCTTGCACCAGGTGAATTACAGCCAGCTGTAGTTGAGTATGCAAAAAAACATGAGATGATCCTTGAAGCATACAGCCCATTAGGCACTGGGAAAATCTTCGATGTACCTGAAATGAAACAAATCGCTGAAGCGCATGATAAGACGATCGCACAAGTTGCTTTACGTTGGTCATTGCAACACGGATTCCTTCCTCTTCCTAAGTCAGTCACACCAAGCAGAATCAAAGAAAATACTGAACTGTTTGATTTTGAATTGACAGAAGAAGAAATGAAACAAATTGATCAATTAGATGGTGTAGTTGGCAAGGCAAAAGACCCAGATACTACCCAATTCTAAGTCGAAAGGTGATTTTATGGATCCAATCGAACGCTTGAATTCTCTCTCGGAAGAAGTCATTCAGACTTTTCATTCCGATTTTGTCTTTTTGATCGATGCAGAGAAGATCCAACATTTTCCTGCAAGAAACTGGACACATGATCAAATTATCGAAGAGCTAAAAAAACGGTTCGATCATTCACTAATGGTCACAACTTGGCACGAACACGAAGTCATTTATTCACCTGAGTTACCTGTTTTTGCCTTGATACCGAAAAGATAAAAAGATTGGAACAGGTTATGTGAATAGATAACCTGTTCCTTTTTTTTATTTTTCTTTCAAAAAATGGAAAAATAAGCAAATTTTTCTGTTGTAATTTGCGTATACGCAAGTTTTTTTGCATTACTCCTTTTCATTTGGCTTTTTTTTTCTTATAATCGAAAGGGTATGAGCGAAGGAGAGAACATATGAAGAAAAAACAGAAACAAAAATTATTAAATCAATTCCGTCCTTCATTGGATGGTGTAAGAGGACAGTTATTCCGTTCTCTAGAAGATGAAAGCTTGAGACGTTATGGTTTGCCATTACAAGTCATGCTTGATCCCAAAAACCGTCAAATCTTAACGATCGGATTAGCTGGAAAGACAAATGAAGATACACGAATCAACGTGCCTATCGATGATAATTTCAATACTGTATTAAAGCGGATCCGTTCGGGAGAAAACGGTATTTTCGAACGATTCCGTGACAATCTTCTTATTGAGATCGTATCTTACTGGAATGATCAACGATTGAAAAACGATGAACCAACTGCACAAACCGTTGCAACACCAGTGACAGAAGAAACAGTCAGTGTGCCAGAAGAAAAAGTGGAAGAACCAAAAGCGGACACAACTGAAAATACACGCTCAACTGATACGAATGCCGCTTTAAGTTTTGCTGATTTTTCAAAAGCTGTTGCTGAGTATCCTAAATTTTACACAGAACAAAATGAACAAGAAGTAGTTATTTATGAAAAAAATGCGGATGAACCTCGTAAGTTAGCAACTATTTCTATGACTGCTGAAAATGAATTTGTCATCGAAAAAGCACTTGAACGAAAATACAAAGTCAAATTGACTTTGATTCCTTTAATTGAACAATTTGCAGCGACAGCGATTACCGATAGATAAAAATTCTATTTGTCACAAAAGGCTGGAATCGAAGATTCCAGCCTTTTTAGTCATATAATAAATAGTTAATATTAAAAATATATATCCGAATATAACAATAGATTCGTGCTTTTTTCAATTTGTTTTTCTTGTCTATTGCATGTCCTCTCTGTGAATGACAAAGCGTTGTCTTTGCGCATGTTCCAAAGGTTGCATACGCAAAGGACGATTATCTAAATATATGTCGTTTTGCACAGTTAAGACTCGTTGGCTCCGAACACTTTGTAGATAATAAACATCCCCATTTACATGCTCTTCCCTAGCTGGTATCAATCGCCATCTTGCCCGAGTCAAGAAACCACCGATCATCTCTACGTCACGAGATGAGATATCTTCTGCTAGAAGATATCTTGGATTTGCCAGACTTCTTAGGATATATGATCTTGTCTGTTCATCATATTCGAAAATCCATTTTTGATTTGAATGACCTCGATTTCTAAATATGATCCCAGTATTGTTACTCTGATTCCAGTCTACTACTCTCCAAACATCTGCTTGACATTGAATAGAAGCGATATAGCCATGGTATTTGCCTCTGCTTTCAGTATCTTTTAATAAGCGATGATTGATGTCAATAATCGCATTGACGAGCTTTTCGCTTGGGTAATCGTTAGGAACGATTCCTATGTGTCTGATATTTCTATGTAATATACGACGATAGGTAAAAGGATTGGTTACTGCTGCCTACCCCTGTACGCCGCTCCAAAATCCGTTTGCACTTAAAAAATTGATATATTTAACACCATTCGTCCCTCTACTTTGATTTGCGCTATCAATTTGCTGCTCGACAGCCCATCGTTTATCATTTGGATTCACTGGATTCCAATAGTCTTGTATATCAAAACTTGACGGATAAGGGATTCCGACATTATTTCCCAAGAAATTACGAAAAATGACGATTTTTCCTCGTGTCTCGCTAAGAGTCGGATTAGCGTAAAGTAATCTCTCCAGCGACTATCTTGTAAATATCGTGTATTAAGAATATGGTTGAATGTATGGTCATTTTCACTACTGTATTCTTGTTTCAATCTCATATAGACTACTTCTTCAGGATTGTCACGAAGAAAGGCCACTGTTTTATTAAGTACATCACCGAAATTCTGGTTTAGATAGTACCTGTCGTGATGCATCGTAAAAACACCATCAATGGCACGTATATCTAAAAAACGTATTTCATTGTCAAGTTGCTTGCGGATGTCGATACTTTGTGTTCTCACATAATCACTGAGTCCTCCTCTATAAGTTGCTGTCGCTGAATTGTGTGTCCCTGGAATAGATAATTCTGATAGACGTACATCATCTCTTAACTGACTCATCCAATTCCGATTATATGTACGAGCTGTCCAAGATTCGGTAGTCATATTGGCATAAGAGATTGGGACTTTATAACCTAGTAAAAACACCCCAAAACAGATGCTCAGTAGTACGGTAAGTTTTTTCTTATTCATAAGTTCTCCATTCTTTTTTATTTTGTGCGCACACTTAATTATAGCTAGAAAAATATTCTAACAATGAACGCATTTTTCTCGTAAAAGAAAAAAGGCAAGATCTGCAGTAAATAAAATAACTGCAAATCTTGCTTTCTTCCTCTAAAGATACTTTTTTATTTTTCTCGGATTTTTTCCAATAGCTGTATAGCTGTCTGCTGATTCATCTTTTCTGCTTCACGTAATTTTTGCGCAACTTGCTCGATTTCCTCACCAACTGCCCCAATTGAGATCGCTAATGAACGAGCTTGAAGCCCCATGTGTCCTTTTTGGATTCCTTCTGTAACTAATGCTCGCAAAGCAGCAAGATTTTGAGCTAACCCTACAGCAGCCATTACTTGCGCTAGTTCCTTGGCTGAATCGACATCTAGCATAGCTAAGGATACTTTAGCTTTTGGCAGGATATTAGAAGCTCCGCCCACTGTAGCCACAGCCAAAGGCACTGTTAACTTCCCAACTAGTTTATTTTCTTTAATCTGCCAGTCTGTTAATCCTTGGTATAATCCGTTTCTTGCCGCATAGGCATGGATCGAAGCACTTACCGCACGTGTATCATTTCCTGTAGCTGCTACTACAGCTTCTATACCATTCATGATTCCTTTATTATGCGTCGCTGCACGATACGGATCAAGCTTCGCGTATTCCCCTGCTTGCTGGATTTTTTTAGCAATTTGTTCACCAATTTCTTTACTTCTTCCTAAGCGTTCAAAGGGGATTTCACAACAGGCAGAAGCCAACGATTCTGTAGCAAAATTACTTAAAATACTGAATAGAATCTCCTCCTCAGGGAACCATTCCCGTAATTTGTTTGCTACGCTCTCAAGAATCGAGTTGATCATGTTGGCACCCATTGCATCTTTTACATCCACTAAAAAATCAATAGATAGGTAGGCATGGAAACTTCCCATAAATTCCCGTGTAGAGATATCTTGAACACCGCCCCCGCGTTTCACGATGGAAGGATAGCTTTCATTTGCACAAAGAATCAGTTCTTCTTTTCGATGATTCACTGCATTGATCACTGCTTGATACTCCGATTTTCCTGATAGAACGATTTGTCCGCGCATCAGCCGTTGAGGTGTTTCTGCACAGATATTTCCGCAGATTTTTGCGCCATTGCTTGCAGCTGCAATAACAGATGGTTCTTCTGTAGCCATCGGGATCCATTTTTTCTTGCCATTGATTTGGAAATTTTGTGCAATGCCCATTGGGATTTCCACTTCGCTCACTTGGTTTTCAATCATATGATCTGAGAGCTCTTCAGAAAGTGTTTGTTCCTCAAAAATCAGTGCATTTTCCTGTGTCAATACACCTTTTTCGACTAATTGACTGCGCCGTTCAGATGGCGTGAGCTGATAGAACTTTTTTTTTTGCAAATCCTCACGTGTTTGCTCCGTATTCGCTTCTAACAAGACTGCCAAGCCTAAACCTCCGCCAACACATAATGAAGCAATCCCGTATCTCTTCTGCTCACGAAGCAATCCGTAAGCTAACGTGGTCAAAATCCGTGCACCACTTGCCCCAATTGGATGTCCTAATGCGATTGCTCCTCCATAGATATTGACCTTTTCTTCATCTAACTGTAGTTCTCGATTGACCACGATAGATGAAGCCGCAAATGCTTCATTGATTTCAAAAAGATCGATCGTTGGTAAAGCTATTCCTGCTTTATCTGTCAATTTTTGAATGGCTGTGATTGGAGCGATTCCCATGATGCTTGGATCAATACCAACTTCCGCTACTTCTTTGATGGTTGCCAAATAAGGCAGATTATTATTCTCTGCGTATTCTTTGGATGCAAGGATCACCACTGAGGCACCGTCATTCAATGGAGAAGCATTGCCTGCTGTTACTGTTCCTTCTTCCGAGAATACTGTACGTAATGTACCCAATTTTTCCAATGTACTATTTCCACGAACTGCTTCATCCTCAGATAACACGTCTTCAGCAGAAATCTTGAGCGGAATGATCTCCTCAGAAAACATGCCAGCTTCAACAGCTTGAGCTGCTTTCAATTGGGATGCCAAGGCATAACGATCCTGTTCTTCTCTGCTCACAGAAAATTGGGTTGCCACATTCTCTGCGGTTAATCCCATATGTGCATTTGAAAATGCGTCAGTCAATCCGTCGTTGACCATACTGGAAATTGGTTCGCCATATTCATTTGTTTCTGACTGATAGGGTTTCAGCATAGGTGCTTGTGACATACTCTCTGTTCCGCCTGCTACCACAAGCTCTGCTTCACCTAATTGGATCAGTTGACGTGCTAAAATCACTGCTTTCATACCAGATCCACAAACTTCATTGATTGTCATTGCAGGGACATCCACTGGGATACCGCTGTTCAAAGCAATTTGTCTAGCAACATTTTGACCATTACCAGCCTGCAGGACATTCCCGAATATTACTTGATCTATTTTATCTTTTTTCAGTTTTGTTTTATCTAATAATTCTTTGGTCACAAGTATGCCTAATTCAACTGCAGTAAATGAACTTAAACTTCCGCGATACTTTCCTATCGGCGTTCTTGCAGCATCTATCATTACGACTTCTTTCAAGTAAGCCACCTCCTACAAAAATATACCATTCTTTGCTATAAAAACAAATAGCTCTTGTTCCAGTTAGTTTTTTCTAAGATTAAATTTTAACAATCCTTAAATATTCGCTTTTTTATATTTCTTTTAATCTTTTTATGATACTTTAGTAAAGTAAGTTTTTTATCATGAGTAAAGAGGTGTTGAAATGAAAATAGGGATTGATCGTCTTTCCTTTTTTATTCCTAATTTATATTTAGATATGACAGAATTAGCAGAAAGCCGTGGAGATGACCCTGCAAAATATCATATCGGTATTGGTCAAGACCAAATGGCAGTCAATCGTGCGAATGAAGATATCATTACACTAGGGGCAAATGCTGCCAGCAAGATCGTGACAGAAAAAGACCGTGAGCAAATCGACATGGTCATCGTCGGAACAGAATCCGGGATTGACCATTCAAAAGCGAGTGCGGTAATTATCCACCATTTACTAAAAATCCAATCTTTTGCTCGTTCTTTTGAAGTAAAAGAAGCTTGCTACGGTGGCACCGCAGCTTTACACATGGCAAAAGAATATGTCAAAAATCATCCAGAACGAAAAGTACTAGTCATAGCAAGTGATATTGCTCGTTACGGCTTGGCAAGCGGGGGTGAAGTGACGCAAGGTGTCGGTGCTGTTGCGATGATGATCACTCAAAATCCGCGTATTTTATCGATTGAAGACGACAGCGTATTTCTGACAGAAGATATCTATGATTTCTGGCGTCCAGATTACAGTGAATTTCCTGTTGTCGATGGACCTTTATCTAATTCTACGTATATCGAATCGTTCCAAAAAGTTTGGAATCGACATAAAGAATTATCGGGTCGAGGACTCGAAGATTATCAAGCGATTGCTTTCCATATCCCATATACGAAGATGGGAAAAAAGGCATTGCAAAGCGTATTAGACCAAACAGATGAAGGAAATCAAGAACGGCTACTGGCTCGCTATGAAGAAAGCATTCGTTACAGCCGACGAATCGGTAATCTTTACACTGGTTCATTATACCTTGGACTAACTTCTCTACTGGAAAATTCGAAATCATTGCAGCCAGGAGACCGCATTGGTTTATTCAGCTACGGTTCTGGTGCAGTAAGTGAATTTTTTACAGGTTATCTGGAGGAAAACTATCAAGAATATCTCTTCGCGCAATCTCATCAAGAGATGCTGGATTCTCGAAAACGAATCTCTGTTGACGAATATGAAACGATTTTCAGCGAATCGCTTCCTGAACATGGAGAAAGCGCAGAATATACATCAGACGTACCTTTCTCGATTACAAAAATTGAAAATGATATTCGTTATTACAAAATATAATACACGCATAAAAAAGATCCCTTCACGAAATGTGAGGGGATCTTTTTTTGTCCTTGGACCAGAGAAGCAATCGATAGGTCAACCTAGTCGTACTGATGATTTCTTGTTTTTCACTGAATAGTTTGCGAATATATCTAGTCATAACAGGGTCTTTTGCGTACTCTTCATAGTACATCTTCATCCACTCTTCAGTAATTGATTCCTGTGCAAAATAAGTAAAATCTTTTTTCTTTACTTTGAATCCTTTATCAATTAAATATGATTCAAATTGATCCATGATAAATGGGGTTGTATTAGGATCTTCTTCTATCATTCCTAGTTGCTTTTCGATAGGATAAAAAACATCATCGATTGATTCCACTACTCTCATTATCACGCACCATTTGCTTGACTTTTTCATCAGTTTTTCTAATTGATTGGGATGTGTCAAAGCTGGGTTTGCTGCTGTAAAAACCACTTCATATGTCTCACTGGATTGGATAAATTCTTCTAATGATCGTTTGATAAAGGAAACATTTGATAAGTCAATTTTTTCTGCTTCTTTTTTTGCATTTGCTAACATTCCTGAAGAAAAATCAATCAAATCGTAGTGATTAACTTCTTTTGCTAAAGAAAGAAATCTGCCAGATCCTCCGGCAACGTCTGCTACTATTTCAGCAGGCAGGACTTTCTCCGACTTCAGATATTCTCTTACATCTTCTGCAATAGTTGTTTGTGATTCTTGCTGGATTTCATAATATTCTTCCGCAAAATCATCCCATTCTTTTTCATTCATTTGAATCCCTCTTACTTTTTGATTTTTGTTAGATATTTTCACTTTTCGGAATAAATAACTCTCCTCTTTTATCTATTATATCTCTTTTGATGAATAAAAAAATGTTTTGCTTTCCGTCTATTATAAATAAAAAAAGACTGTGACAAACGTCGTGTCACAGTCCCTTATTCCGAATAAACGGTGTTCAATCAGCTGACCTTCGGTATTAGCTCAACAAACGGCAAAATATGAGGAACTATTTTTCCGTTTGTTTCTCTAATACTCAGATCAGAACGCTGATTTCACAACCTCCTTGATTCGTTTTATTTATTTCCTTGTACTCGTACAATGATCAATTTCGTGATTTCCATCAAGATGATTGTCACAAGGGCGATTCCCATACATGTAAAGACTTCTGTCAATCCAAATGCTGATGGGATAGAGAAGACTTCTTTCAGTCCTGGAATCATTGTTAAGCAGTAAAGCGCGCTACATACAACTACAGCTAGTAAGACACTTCTGTTAGAGAAGAACCCTGCTTGGATAGCTGTTTGTGTATTTGAACGTGCTGGGAATGTTTGCAATGTCCGACACCAAATCAATGTTGAAAATGACATAGCTACACCGAATTCAGGTGAATGCTGCATGCCAAGCCATTGAGCGAAGATAACAGCAATCCCAATCAGCACACCACGATATGTTACAGAAATCAATGTTTTGTCCGTAAAGATTCCTGAATTTGGATCTCTTGGCGGACGGTTCATCGTAGCGGGTTCTGCTTTTTCTGTACCTAATGCAATCGCTGGCAGTGAGTCATTGACTAAATTGATGAACAGCAGTTGTAATGCTGTAAATGGATTGGACCAGTCAGCAACTAAGGCAAAGATGATCGCAATGATCGCACCTAAGTTTCCGGCAAATAGATAAGAAATAGCTTTCTTGATATTATCAAACACGTTACGTCCTACTTCTACTGCGCTGACAATAGAAGCAAAGTTGTCATCCGTCAATACCATCGCTGCTGCATCTTTTGCCACATCTGTACCAGTTCCCATAGCAATCCCGATGTCTGCTTGTTTCAATGCTGGTGCATCATTTACGCCATCACCTGTCATAGCGGAGATATGACCTTTATTTTGCCAAGCACGAACGATACGGATTTTATTTTCAGGAGAAACACGTGCATAAACGGTGACTTTTTCTAAAACTTCGTTTAGTTGCTCTTCTGTTAATTCATCTAATTCCGTTCCAGTCAGAGCTAAGTTTCCTTCTTCAAAAATCCCGATTTGTTTTGCGATAGCAACAGCTGTTGTTTTGTGATCACCAGTAATCATGATCGTTTTGATTCCTGCACTTCTTGCTTCTGTCACCGCTTGAGTGACTTCAGCACGTGGAGGATCGATCATAGCAAGCAAACCAACAAGGATCAAATCATCTTCATCTTCAAATGACAAATCAAAATTATCAAGTGGACGGTAAGCAAAAGCTAGTACACGTAATGCTCGTGTTGAAAAAGCTTCATTTTGCTCTTGGAATTTTTTCATCAATTCATCCGTCATCGGAACAACTTCGCCATTCAGTAATACCTTTTTACTGCGTTGGAAGACGATATCTGGTCCCCCTTTGACAAATAAGTAATTTTCGTTATCGATCGTGTGTCCAGTAGACATCAATTTTCGATCTGAGTCAAAAGGAAGTTCTGCTTGTCTTGGGTAGTTGTTTCGAATTTCCTGATAAGGCTGGTTTAGTTTTTCACTAAAATCGATAAACGCTACTTCCGTAGGGTCGCCCAATTTAGTCCCATCTTCACTGATTGATGCATCATTCGCTAAGACACTGATTTCAATCAAACGACGTTCGTCAGCTGTCCACTTTGAAGGATCGTTTGTGAAATCTCCAGTATCGCCATTTCCTAAAAAGTAGTCAACAACTGTCATTTTGTTTTGTGTCAATGTACCCGTTTTATCTGTACAGATGATACTTGTCGAACCAAGTGTCTCAACTGCTGGAAGTTTTCGGATAATGGCATGACGTTTCGCCATTTTATTCGTTCCCAAAGATAACACGATTGTTACGATAGACTGTAATGCTTCTGGAATAGCAGCTACGGCTACGGCTACGGCAAACATCACTGCGCTGACGATATCTGCAGTCATATCTCCTGTACCTTCTCCAAGATAAATACGGAACAATTGGATACCTAAAATCAGTAGAGATAATGCCAAAATAGCCAGACTTAATTTTTTACTGAATTTATCCAGACCTCGTTGTAACGGAGTGACTTGCTCAGTTGTTGATTCCAAAAGACCAGCAACTTGTCCGATCTCCGTATTGTTCCCAGTTGAAGTCACTAAGAATTTACCGCGTCCGTAAGTTACGATCGTTCCACTGAATACCATATTCGTACGATCACCGATTGGAACAGTACTTGTGATATCCATTACTTCTTTTTCTGCGGAAGTCGACTCTCCTGTCAGCATGCCTTCATCTACTTTTAATGAACCCGCATCTAGTAATCGTCCATCAGCAGGTACATAATCGCCTGCGTCTAACAACACGATATCCCCTACGACAAGTTCGTTTGCCGGAATCGTTTTTTCTTTACCGTCACGAATCACTCGAGCATCAGGTGCTGAAAGATTTTTCAATGCCTCTAAAGAACCTTCTGCTTTTTTTGTTTGGACAACACTGATGATAGAATTCAACATCAACACTGCTAAAATAACTAAGAATTCGATGTAGTCTCCCATGACCATCTGAATCAGTGCGACAATCAGCAATACGATAACCATTGCATCTTTGAAGGTTTCTAAGAACAATTTCCAAGTTGGCTTCTTCGGCTTTTCTTTTAGCTGGTTCAAGCCATCTCTTTCTAATTTTTCCTTCGCTTGCGTGGTGCTCAATCCATCGGTTGAGCTCTGCGTTTGCTGCATCAACGAGTCGATCGTTTCTTTATAGACCGCTTGTTGTGCTTGTTCCTTGTTTTCCAAATTTCATCCCCCATTTTTTGATCTCGGTCCTAGTCCTGTCTGAAAAAAAAGAGACCTAAGACAAATACGCATTTGTCTTAGGTCTCACCATTTCATACAATACCAGAAAACC
The DNA here is from genome assembly GCF_001814285.1 of Enterococcus sp. HMSC076E04. NCBI lineage: Bacteria > Bacillati > Bacillota > Bacilli > Lactobacillales > Enterococcaceae > Enterococcus > Enterococcus sp. HMSC076E04. The sequence continues at coordinate 102,034 of NZ_KV815580.1, forward strand.
ATTTGGTTAACTTACTGTTGATATTATCGCAACAAAATGTTGCCGGTTACTCCCCTAAGGAGATATTCAACTGTACTAATATCCTACCTTATTAAGCTACAAAAAGCAACTACTTTAGCCCGATTTACCTACATTTTCATGAAAAGAGTGAAAAGTATATTCACCTTGGTAGGCTTCTTTCTTCTATCATGCTATACTAATGTTATTGTATGTAAGGAGGAACATTTTTGTGGTATCTAGTATTATAACCGCCCTTTATCTATTGAATGCACTTATTGCTTTAGTGGCTATCTTGATCAAACCCCGAGATGTAGCAGCTATTTGGGCATGGCTCTTAGTATTATTTGCCCTTCCTGGGGTGGGTTTTGTATTATATTTATTTTTCGGACGTGGATTAACGGATAAGAAAAAATTCTATCTCCGACAAAGTGACTTGAAAGAATTAGAAAACTTTCAGTCTTTTAGAGGAGATACCATTGAACATTACGATCCTGACATGGGCGACAAAGACAAACAACAATTTGTCGACTTCTTCTCTTCATTAAATCGTATGCCGCTGACAAGAATGAATTCTGTCACTCTTCTCACAGACGGACAAAAGAAATTAGATTCACTGCTTCAAGATCTAAAAAAAGCCAAACATTCGATCCATATCGAATATTACGCATTTGTGACAGATACTATCGGTCAGCAAGTCTTACGCGTTTTAGAAGAAAAAGCCGCAGAAGGCGTAGAAGTTCGTATATTATATGATGCATTTGGCTCCCATGGCACAAAAGCAAAAGATTTCAATCGTCTAATCAAAAATGGTGGACATGTCCATACATTTGTTACCTCGCAAAAAGCATTGCTTCGTTTCCGATTGAATTACCATGATCACCGGAAAATCGTTGTGATCGATGGAAAGATCAGTTACACCGGTGGCTTCAACATTGCCAATCAGTATGTAAATACGACAAAAAAATTCGGCTATTGGCGTGATACGCATATACGGATTTTCGGTGCCGCTTCTTCTTTGCTTCAACTTCGTTTTTTAACAGACTGGAACGTCTCAGTACCTGAAGAAAAAAAGGTCGGCTATCATTTGAATTATTTCTTTAAAAAAGCAGATCAAGACGAATCCAAACTTGCTGATACGTCCATCCAGCTTGTCTCAAGCGGACCAAATAACGAACGCGAACAAATCAAGCTTTCGTTTATCAAATTGATTACTTCTGCTAAAAAACGTGTTTGGATACAGACACCTTACCTCGTTCCTGATGAAAGTGTCATTGCTGCTTTGAAAATCGCAACTGCTTCTGGTGTCGATGTAAAAATCATGATCCCCAATAAACCGGATCATCCTTTTATTTATCGAGCAACACAATATTATGCTCGTCAGCTCATCAAGGAAAACGTACAAATCCTTGTCTATGAGAATGGCTTCCTCCATGCAAAAACATTGATAATGGATGATGAAATCTGCATGGTAGGTTCAGCAAATCAAGATATTCGTAGCTACCGATTGAATTTTGAAACAAGTGCTGTCATCTACGATCCTGAGTTTTTAGAAGAACTTGCTACTCAGTTTAAAGAAGATGAGACACATTGTTCACCAATGACGACTGAAACAGTGAAGGAAATGTCTAACTGGCTGTTATTCAAACAACAAATTTCTCGATTATTTTCTCCAATCTTATAATTTTTCCATTCAAGTAGAGAAAAGAGGCTGTGACAAAACGTGTCACAACCTCTTTTTCTGAATAAACGGTGTTCAATCAGCTGACCTTC
>NZ_KV815580.1:103903-111854 GCF_001814285.1 Enterococcus sp. HMSC076E04
AACTATTTTTCCGTTTGTTGAGCTAATACTCAGGACAGGACGCTGATTTCACAACCTCTTTCTTTTACTCTAATTCACTGGCTGCCCAATGATTGATTGGTCCATATTTATGCCCTACGTTTATTTCTTCACGAATCGCACGGTTTACATAGTCTTTTGCCAATCGGATCGCTTGTTCTACTGTTTTTCCTTTAGCTAATTCGGCTGCAATACATGCAGATAACGAATCGCCAGTTCCATTGATCCGGTCAGTAGGATAAAATGGCGCATTCAGCCAAAATGATTTTCCTGATTCAAGCAATACGTAGTCGTTGACTGTTTCTTGTTGCGCATCTTTTGCATGATGTCCTTTGATCATGACGTTTTTCGCACCCATCTCTTGCAGTTCTTTTGCTGCTTGCACAAAATCTTCTTCAGTTGCTAATGTCCGTCCAGTCAGCTTTTCTGCTTCGTAAAAATTAGGTGTCAGTACTTCGGCCAAAGGGACAAGTTTTTCTTTCAAGCTTTGCAAAGCAGATTCTTCTAGTAAAAGATTTCCATGTTTCGTTACGATCACGGGGTCCACGACTAATGGTCCAAAATCATATTTTTGATAATTTTTTACAACTGTCTCAATCAAATTTGAATCTGCTAGCATACCTGTTTTAGCTGCACGTATTTGAAAGTCCACTGCAATCAGTTCAAATTCTTTATCGATAAAATCGGTTGGCAAGGTCACACTTGCTCCGATTCCGTAAGAATTTCCTGCAACACATGCGGTCATGACAGAAACACCGTAAACACTTCTTGTAAAGAATGTATGCATATCTGCTTGCATCCCTGCGCTTCCATCGCTATCTGATCCTGCGATCGTCATTGCTTGTACATACTGCTCTTCCATTAAATCGATCCCTCCATTTTTATAAAAAAATTTTTTCATGATGCTGTTACTGTTTCTATTATATGTTTTTCAAAGTATCCCTCAGTAAATATACCACTACCTTTTCTTGGTAATCAAATTTATTTGAAAAAACATTTGTAATAAATCAGAAAATAGTTGTCATTTATTTGAACTAGTTATTCTAATAACAAATACCTACTATTCGATTTGTATATATTTCAGTATCCTTCTTGTTTTCATATAACCAATGGCGCTATGATTTCCATATGATAAAAAATAAAGTCAGGTGAAAAAATGAAACTTGAGGATAAAAAAGTCATTTTGAAGAAAATCAAACGTCTCCCAGACCAAATAGAAAACTATACGATCTGTTCTTTCAAAAAAGACAGGAGTATAAAAGCTTATACGCAAAACACAAAAAAAGGAATAATCTATTTCCTAAATGAAGAAGGTTACGATACCCAAACCTTTATGTTTACTGAAAAAAAAGAATTTCATAAACAGATGAAAAAACTGATTGAAAAAGAATTTCCAAGAAGTCATAAACTCTATGTGCATCAGCAATTTTAACTTTTAACTATACGCTCTTAATTAAATATGCTCTGTAATAAAATAAAACTTTATAACAACTATAACAAAACAGAATACAAAACGACGGTTCTATAAGTTATAATCATAGTTGTTAGATGATTCATCTAGTAAAAACACCAGATTTCAAATTTCACACAATTGAAACTAGATCAATCATCAACCTTCTTCAAATTGTTAGAACCCTTTCCCGAGGAGCTGCAGCATAAGCAAGAAAAACAAACAGGAAGCCAAATGGCTGAGACATTCCTTCTATTAGTCTAGTTGTTTCTCGTCGCAAATTTAAGACTTTAGAAAGTTATTTCTATTGATGTTTGGGTTGTTTCACGCTTATACACAGCTCCTTACCTATTATTTATCTCAACAGATCGAACAAATTAATGGAAAATTTAAGGAGTTTTGTTATGCTTACGATCTATTCTTCTCGTACACATAGTTACCATCTGATGGCAAATTGGCTGAAAGACCACCAAATGCCTTACAGAGAACGAATTTTCACACCTAAACAGCCTTTAACCAGAAAAGAAATCTTTTATTTATTATCATTAACAGAAAACGGATTTGACGATCTATTAGCTAAACGCTCGATTGATTATAAAAATTTGAAAGATCAAATTGACCAATGTACGACCTCAGAACTTGTCGATTTAATCGTGTCTCATTTTACTTTGTTGCAACGTCCCATCATTACTGACGGAAAAAAATTATTAGTCGGGTTCAATGAAGATAGTATGCGTCTTTTTATCCCTGTACAATGGCGCAGAAGCCAGCTCAAATCTGTCTATAACGATTTCACGTGGGTAAGCGATCTAGACAATTCTATGGAATTAGATGATGAATTTTTAAATTATTATATATAAAAAGGACGGTGACAAAAAAGTGTCACCGTCCTTTTTTCCGAATAACTAGTGTTCCAGAAGTAGCTTCTACGAAAAATAAGCCGAATTTTCTTGAAGCTAATTCTTGAAGATAACTACTTCTGTCACAACCTCTGATTCATGGCGTTCAAATTTGTGCACACTTACCACGAATAAGTGCTTTGAGTGAACTGACGATAAGAATGACGAACAAGACTGCCATAAATAATCAAAAAGACACCCGTTCCTACTGTAACAAAAAATCCAGAGGCACCGATACTACCATCCATATACCACAAAATCGAAGCAAAAAGTGGGAAAAGTGAAAAAATACATAATCCGATTCCTGCAATCAACGAGAAGCCAAAACTTCGCTGATATGCTTCTTCTTTTTCTTTTGCTTCTGCTAATACTTTTTCAGGTATTTTTCTATTATACAAAAAGTGATTTAAGCGGGTGATTTTCATACCAGAAGCGATGAAAAAACCGACAGCTAATGCTATACCGAAAATCAGACAAGAAACACCCATGAATGCATAGCCTGTTGAACAGAAGAACAGAAATCCTGCAAAGGATAAACAAGTGAATAGGACACCTGACGCTACTTGAAGACTTGCTGCTCTGTATTCTTTCCAATAATTTTCTGCTTCGCTTAAATAAATCGAAGCTGGATTTGATTCCGTCTCGGGACTTGGATTTTCTTTTTTGACATCTAATTCTTCTAATAATTCGTCGATTGAACCAAATGTCGAGATGACTGTACCAATGGCCTCTTGTTCATTTTTCCCTTCTCCCATTAATTCATGATAATGATCTTCCATATTTGCCAACAAATCAGCTTTCAGCTTTTCTATCTCGTTACTTCGGGGTACTCCGATAAAAAGACTTTCTAAATAATTACGGATTGTATCCATTTACTTTCCCTCCAAAAATTGATCGACCACGTCTTTCGTCGTCAGCCACTCTTGCTTTTTTTCTTCTAAAAGATTACGTCCTATTTCAGTGATTTTATAATAGGTCCGTTTTTTTCCATGGGTCACTTCACCAGGGTACGAAACAATCAATTGATTCTTTTCTAAACGGGCAAAAACGGAGTAAAGTGTCGTCTCTTTGATTACATAGGAATCATTTGTCCTCTCACGGATTGTTTTAGAAATTTCGTATCCATAAGAATCGTTTTTGTTAAGGATCGATAAAATAATCGCATCATTGTATCCGCGTATTCCATCACTTGAAATCATGTTCTCTCCTCCATATTACTCCATCTGTCGTTGTAATCAGCATAGCATGATTACTTCATCAGGTAAAGTAATTTTTTGCAAAAAATAAAAAGGAACAGAAAGCAAGAGAAGCATTATGCTTTTTTGCTTTCTGTTCCTTTAATTTATTTATTTTACAACCATGACGTTACATGATGCGTGGTTGACTACATAGGAAGTAGTGGAACCTACTAGCGCACGTTCTACCGCATTCAGACCTGTCGCCCCCATGACAATCAGATCGATTGGTTCTTTCGATTCATGGAAATTAGCAATCAGTGTCTTTGGATAACCGTAAAGAACATATGTCTCGATATCTGTCAGGCCTTTTTCGATTGCCAAGTTTCGATGTTCTTTCATCTGGTTTTCCGCAACCTCATCCAATTCTTCCTGCAGGCTTGTTGTAACAAATGCAAAATCACCAAAGTAATTGCCTGTTACTTCATTGACATACAGGATGTGCAACGTTGCTTGATTTCGTTTGGCAATCGTGATTGCCTCAAGAAATGCTTTTTCTGCCTTTTCAGAACCATCAATTGCTACTAAAATATTACGATAAGTGTCTACCATTGTAAACGCCTCCTTCACTGTTAGTGTAGCACGATTACAGTGTTAGGACAAACATTTTGTGAACGTTTTATCAAAAAATATCAGGCATCAAATCCGTTTTTTTCGGAGACCGTTTTAAACCAGCGACCTGATTTTTTGATCGTGCGTTTGCCGTCTTGTGCCAAATCAACAGCGATAAAGCCATAGCGATTTTTGTAGGCATTTGTCCATGACCAGTTGTCCATACATGTCCACATGTGGTACCCCACACAATTCGTTCCTTCTTGGATTGCTTGATAGACATATTTCAAATGATCCGTCACAAATTCGATCCGATAATCATCTTCAATCATGCCTTCGCTGTTAACAAATCGTTCTTCTCCTTCGACCCCCATCCCATTTTCAGAAATATAGCATTTGATATTACCATAGTTTTCTCTTGTATTCGTTAAAATATCATAGATGCCTTTTTCGTAAATTTCCCATCCACGATATGGATTCATTTTTTTATTGGGCATGTCGTAATTATCAAAATAATCATCTGGCATGGGGCTATGTTCGTGATTGATCGGTGTTTCTTTTGCTTTGATCCGACGAGGCTGATAATAATTGATTCCTAACAGGTCAATCGTGTTTTCTCTGATGAGTTCTAAGTCTCCTTCATGAATGTCAGGCATTATACCCAATGTTTTGACAATCTCGATCAACTCTTGTGGAAACTCGCCTTTCACTGCAGGATCAAGGAATGATCTGTTGAAGAATGCATCCGCGATTTGCGCTGCTTTTACATCATCTTGGTTTGTTTCATCTCTCGGATAACTTGGTGTCAGATTCAAGATGATTCCGATCTCGCCATCATGACCGCCTTCATGGTAGGCTTTGATTGCCTTTGCACTTGCTAGATTCTCATGATAGCCTACTTGGACCGCTTCTTTCATATTGATATGATTTGGATAGTGGAATTGATACAAGTAGCCTCCTTCTACAGGTACGATTGGCTCGTTATGAGTAAACCATTTTTTGACTAGGTCTCCAAACAATTCAAAACACGCGGCTGCATAAGAAACATAAGCGTCAACCGTTTCTCTTGATAACCACCCGCCTTTTTCTTGCAAGGACAGTGGCATATCAAAATGATAAAGATTCACAAAAGGCTCGATACCATTGTTCAGCAATTCAGTAAAATAATCTCGATAAAAAGAAACAGCTTTTTGATTGATTTCACCTGTCCCTTCCGGAATCAAACGACTCCATTGGATAGATGTACGAAATGTGTTATGGCCAGTTTCTTTCATTAACTGAACATCTTCTTTGTATTTTGTGTAAACTTGCGAAGTTTTTTCAGGTCCTACTTGATCGAAGAATTTTTCAGGCTCTAATGCATACCAATGATCCCAAATATTTTCTCCTTTCCCGTCATTACTTACTCTTCCTTCTGTTTGCGGTCCGCTAGCAGCAGAACCCCACCAAAAATTTTCTGGAAATGTGTAGGTTTTCATTTTGTACTTCCTCTCTTTTCTTCTTGATATCGTAATCATAACGAACCTAAAAAAATAAATCAATACTTTTTATAAAAATGACTAGACATTTAAAATATTCGGCGTTATACTTTGTATGTAATCGATTGCAAATAAATTTGAGGTGAATAAAAATGAACGGTTTTATGGACAAGCTTTCTGAGAAAATCATGCCCTTAGCTAATTTATTAGGGCAAATCGTTACCTTACAGTTTTACGGGATGCGTTTATGCTTTCCTTCCCTTTAACGATGTTCGGTTCGATCGTTGTCGTTATCAATAACTTGCCTTTTTTCAGTGACGCAACAAAGGGAACTTTATCGAACTTATTCGGTAATGGGCAAAATGCAACAATGAGCATCATGTCGGTTTTTGTTACTTTTGGTATCGGCTATTATTTATCAAAATCTTATGACGTTGAAGGTATTTTCGGTGGTGCCGTGTCTTTTGCCAGCTTCTTGATTCTTACGCCTTTTGCAATGAAAACCGTTGGTGGTGAAGATGTAACTGGTGTTCTTTCACTTGATCGTCTTGGCGCAAAAGGAATGTTCATTGGAATGATCGCTGCTTTCTTGGCTGGAGAAATCTACTGCAGAATCACGAAACGCGGCTGGCAGATCAAAATGCCTGATGGAGTTCCACCTGCAGTAACAAAATCATTTGCCGCTTTGATCCCTGCTGTAGTGACACTAACTATTTTCTTAGTAATCAACGCTGTGATGACTGGTATTTTCAATGCTAACTTACATGATGTCGTTTATGAAGTGATCCAAAAACCATTAACTGGTTTGGGAAGTAGTTTACCTGCAACATTGATTGCTTTGTTCTTTGTCCAATTCTTATGGTTCTTCGGACTTCACGGACAAATCATCGTCAACTCTGTAATGGACCCGATTTGGAATACACTGATGCTTGATAACTTAGAAGCTTATCAACATGGAAAAGAATTACCACACATCATCACAAAACCATTCATGGAAACCTTCACTGTTGGTATTGGTGGCTCTGGAATGACTTTAGCTGTCGTTTTATTAATGGCCTTCGTTCTTAAAAAGAAACAGTATCGTGATGTTGGTCGATTAGCTTTAGCACCTGGTATTTTCAATGTAAATGAACCAGCGATCTTTGGTCTGCCGATCGTATTGAATGCAACAATCCTTATTCCTTGGGTCGTGGCGCCTCTAATCGTAACGACGTTCAATTATTTGGTAATGGCTGCTGGACTTGTCCCTGCACCAACTGGCGTCTCTGTTCCATGGACTGTGCCAATCATTGCAAGCGGTGTCTTAGCAACAAATTCATGGCTTGGTGGTATGCTGCAAGTCATCGACTTTGTCATCGTTGCCTTTATCTGGTACCCGTTCTTGAAAGTATTAGATAAACAACCAGACCTAGATATTGCTTAATGGATCATTAAGGGGATGTGACAAGAAACTTGTCATATCCTCTTTTTTCGAATAAACAATGTTCCAGATGCTACTTCGAGTTGTCGGAAGCATAATCTTTCGTTATACTCTAGAAGAGGTGAATAACGTGCCAAAATACGAAGAAATCGCAAATATTTTAAGGGAACGAATCCGTTCAAAAGAGTATCCTCCCGATAGTTTTTTGCCTAATCAAGTGGACTTGGTAAAAGAATTTGGTGCGAGCCGGATGACAATCAAAAAAGCCATCAATATCTTAGCGATGGAAGGACTTGTCTATTCGCAGCGAGGATCAGGAACGAAAATCTTGAATCATCCATTCATGCAAAAAGACACATCGCCCGCTAACGAGTATGAAGGTTTGAGTCTCCAAATGAAACGCAGACATCGTTCTTTGAAGAGTCAAATCATTCATTTTGACGTCGAATTCCCTGATCAATATATCCAAGAACGATTGATGATCGATGCCGAGCAACCTGTCTACAATATTCACCGGTTAAGGATCTTAGATGGCGAGCCTTATGTTTTAGAGCATACCTTTATGCCAGTCCATCTTGTGCCGGGTTTAAAAAAAGAACATTTGTTAGCCTCTATCTATGATCATCTTCATCAAGAATTGAATGTCCATTTTGCAGGGGCTTATCGTGCTATTTCTGCAGATAAAAGTGATGAATATGATCAGCAATATTTGAACTGTGCAGAAAACGATCCTGTACTGGAAGTTCAGCAAGTCGTCTATCTCAAAGATGGCCAGCCGATTGAATATTCTTCCAGCCGAAACCGATTTGATGTTCGGAACTATTCTGTGTTGGATGTGCGTTCAACTTAACCAAAGAGGTTGTGGAAAAGCCGCTTAGTTTCGAGTAGTAAGAAAAATT